>JAIBJL010000411.1 GCA_020029545.1 Gammaproteobacteria bacterium | reverse complement strand
CGCTCGGCCGGATTCCTGGATTGTCGGTGAATTGGCACGGCGTCTCGGCAAGGCGAGCGGATTTTGTTTTGCCGGCGCAGAACAGATCTGGGACGAAATCAGACTCGTCTGGCCCGCAGTCGCCGGCATCAGCTATGCGCGGCTGGAGTCGGCTGGGTTGCAATGGCCGTGTCCAACAGAACAGTGTTCCGGCACAACCATTTTGCACGCGAAGAGCTTTGCCAGGACAGCGCGGGCAGCTCTGGAGTGCATCGAGTTCGTGCCCACTGTCGAGCGTACCGACGGGGAGTACCCCTTCCTCCTGACGACGGGTCGCAATCTCTATCAATTCAACGCGGGCACGATGACGGCACGAACGCGGAACCAGGAGCTGCGGCCAGCGGACACGATCGACTTATCTCCCATCGATGCGGAGAAACTTGGCATCGAGGGTGGTACTCCCATTCGGGTCTCCAGCCGGCATGGCAGCGTCCTTCTGCCGGCACGCATCGACTCACGCGTGAAGACGGGAGAGTTGTTCGCTACGTTCCACGATCCGGCCCGATTCGTGAACGCTATGACGAGCCGTGTTCGGGATCGCCAGGTCGGAGCGCCTGAGTACAAGGTCACAGCCGTGCGCATAGAGATCGGCGGCAGGCCCGCCGTCGGCCGGTGCTAAGGGACTCCCCGCATCCGACCGTGCCTGTCCCGTAGTGACGCGCGACGCCCCATCGGGGATGGTGACCGGATCTTCACAGGTGTCCGGCATCCCGTCATACTGGAGTCGCGTTCTAGATGCTTACTTCCCCGTCGCTCCCGGTCAGCGGCACACGTACCAGCTGCCCCACGTTGACGATGGATGAACTCAGCGAAATCACGCAGCACTTGTTGCGCTTCTCCCCGGATGCGCTAATCGTCATCGACGCTGCCAGTCGCATTCGCTTCGCCAATGAAACGGTCCGCGACGTGTTCGGCTATGGGCCCGAGGAGTTGCTGGGTAGTTCGCTGGAAAAGCTGATTCCGGAGCGCTTCCGGCCGCACCATGGAGCGCATACCGCCGAATTCATCAGCGCTCCCAAGAAGCGGGAAATGGGAGCGCGTATCGCGGACCTGTTCGCATTACGCGCCGATGGCACCGAATTCGCCGCAGGCATCCGCCTTGCGCCGTTTCGTATCGGCAGCAAGCTCTTCGTTGCGGCGGCGATCCGGGATACGACCGAACGTCGCCTGGCGAACGAGGAATTGCTGGTGGCGCGCAAGGAAGCCGAGCGCGCGAACCGGGCGAAGAGCCGCTTCCTTGCGACCGCCAGTCACGATCTGCGTCAGCCGCTGCAGACCGTTCGATTGCTGAATGCGTCCATGTCGAAGATTACGCCCGATGCACAGACGCGAGAATTGCTCCAGCAGCAGGGACAGGCGATCGAGAGCATGACGCGGTTGCTGAATGCGCTGCTCGATATCGGCCGTCTGGAGTCCGGTGCGATCGAGCCCGTGGAGACCCGGGTGCCGGTCGATGCCGTCTTTGCCGAGCTGCGTACCGAATTCGAGTTGGTCGCGGCGGCGCGCAACGTCGATCTGATCTTTCGTCCGTCGAAGATCGTGCTCTCCACCGACCGCACATTGTTCAGTCAGCTGTTGCAGAACCTGATCGGCAATGCCTTGAAGTACACGGATCGCGGCTGGGTGCGCGTCTCGTGCGTAATCGAGAATGGCGGCGTCGTCGTGTCGGTGGAGGATTCCGGCATCGGTATTCCCTCCGACAAGCTCGAACGCATTTTCGACGAGTACTACCAGGTCGACACGCACGGCACGAAACGCATGGGCGTCGGGCTGGGGCTGGCCATCGTCAAGGAAGTTGCGCGGCTTCTCGGATTCTCGGTGCGGATACGCTCGACCGTTGGCGAGGGTACGCAGGCGACGATTGCGATACCCGCACAGCATCGACTGGCTTCCGATGACAGCCGGGCCGATGCGCCGTCAGTCAGGGTTTCCGCTGCACCCTCGCGCAAGGGTCGGTTGATCCTGGTCGAAGATAATGAGGGTGTGCGGATCGCGACGGAGCTCTTCCTCAAGCTGGAAGGCTACGCGACGCTCACCGCCGGCAGCCTCGCCGAAGCAGAGGCCCTGCTGACGCAGTTCAAGCACGGCGACATCGTCATCGCCGACTACCACCTCGACGACCGGAATACGGGGCTCGACATGTTGCTGAGGTTGCGCGAGCAGCGGGGGGTCGATGTCCCCGGCGTGATCCTCAGTGGCGATCTACCCTCGGTACTGCGCTCCATCAAGGTACCGGTGCCCAACAGTCACTTTCTCAGCAAGCCGGTGGATACGACGGCGCTGCTGGATGCAATTGACGATCTGAGTCGCGTGTAGCGTCCAAGGGGCAAGCCCAGCGAACGACGGCGGGCTACCAAGGAAGCTTGTCAGGGTAGTGCGCGCCCTCACGAAGTCGTCACATTTCTGCGAGTTAATACTTCGCTTCGACGCGTCCACCACGGTTGGGAGCGAAACCGCCATGATGGTAGAAAATCCCGACTCAGTCGGCGCCAAGTCGCTTTACGAACTCAGGGAGGCGTTGACGAGAATCAGAACCGCAATGCTCGCGCTGGAGAAGGGGCATGCGAGCACGCTGGACGTCCTGGCTCCAGAGCATCAACTCAGTGCCCGCAATCTGCTGCACTACGTCGCGTTGCGCAAAGCAGATCTCCGCTCGGTGCAGACTCAGCTGGCCGCCACGGGCTTGTCGTCCATTGGCCGCTCCGAGGCCTATGCATTGTCGTCGGTGACAACGGTTATCAACGTCATCGATCAGCTGCTGGGCAGTTCCACGCCTCACATTCCAGTGCCTCACGTTCAAGCAGGGGACTGTCCGTGCGATCTGTCCTCGGGTGCGAATCTTCTGGAGGTTCACACGGAAAGACTGTTCGGTGCCGCAAGACTCGATCGCGCGGTTCGCATCATGGTGACGGTACCGAGCGAAGCAGCTGAGGATTACTCTCTCGTGCACCGTCTCGTTGAGAACGGCATGGATTGCATGCGCATCAACTGCGCACACGACGACGCAGTCGCGTGGCTGAAGATGATCGAGCATCTGCGCCGTGCCTGCCTTGTCCTGGAACGGGAATGTTGCGTTCTCATGGATCTGGGCGGCCCCAAGCTCAGGACCGGTGACATCGAGCCGGGGCCCGCGGTGCGCAAAGTCAGGCCAGATCGCGATGCATATGGACGCGTCGTCGCACCGGCGCGCGTCTGGCTGACTGCCAGCCGGAAACCAGGCAGAGCGCCTGCAGAGTCCGATGTGGTATTGCAAGTCGACAGCGACTGGCTGGCCGCCACTCGTCCCGGTGACCAAGTGAAGCTGCGAGACGCTCGGGGACGTCGTCGCATACTGCGAATCGTCGACAGCGAGCGGGGCGGACTGTGGGCAGAACTGACACGCACCGCTTACATTGCGAATGGGGCGGTCCTCAAGCGCGTCGCAAGACCCGATGGAACCGATGCGATCGCAAGCGAAGTGTCCGGCATCGAAGCCAGCGAGGGCATCATTCGCCTGCAACCTGGCGATCTGCTGATACTTACGCGGGATTCGCTGCGCGGGCGGACGGCGTCGTACGACGGAGCCGGCCGTTTGTTGACTCCCGCGCGGGTGCCCTGCACGTTGCCCGAGGTTTTCGACGACGTCAATGCCGGGGAGCGCGTGTGTCTGGACGATGGTCAGATCGTCGGGTTTGCACAAGCGGTGTCCGCAACGGAAATCACCATACGCATCGAACGGACACCACCCCGTGGAGGCCGGTTGAAATCCGACAAAGGCATCAACCTTCCGGACAGCAATTTACAGCTGCCGGCGATGACGGCGAAGGACTGCGAGGATCTGAAGTTCGTGACGCGCCATGCTGACATGGTCGGTCTTTCATTTGCCAATCATGAGAGCCACGTTCGGGATCTCATTACCAAGCTGCGCGCTGCTGCTGCCGATTCGATCGGATTGGTGCTGAAGATAGAGACGCGGCGTGGCTTTCAGCGCTTGCCGTCGATGTTGCTGGCAGCGATGGGTCACGCGCGCTTTGGCGTAATGATCGCTCGCGGCGACCTCGCGGTTGAGTGTGGCTACGAAAGGCTGGCTGAAGTGCAGGAGGAGATTCTCTGGCTTTGCGAAGCAGCCCATTGCCCAGCGGTCTGGGCCACGCAAGTACTCGAAACATTGGCTAAACAAGGAACCCCTTCGCGCGCGGAAATTACCGATGCGGCGATGGGCCACCGTGCCGAATGCGTGATGCTCAACAAAGGTCCACATATCGTCGAAGCCATGCGGGTGCTCGACGATATCCTCAAGCGCATGGATGCACATCAATCGAAAAAGCGCGCCATGCTGCGGCCTCTCAGCGTCGCGATGGATTTCGATGGTGTGCATGCACTTGAGGCTTCCCGCTAGCTGACCGGCCGCAGTAGATCAATCTTCAGTCCGACAGGCTGCTACGGTCTTTCCTTGCT
>JAIBJL010000107.1 GCA_020029545.1 Gammaproteobacteria bacterium | reverse complement strand
TGCCTGTAAATGCCGAACCAGGACTATTCGATTACGTAGTCACGAAGCCTGTCGCACCCTCGGCTCTCGTCACAATCGTGGCGCAGATGCTTCTTCCTTGAGCTGTAATGGAAAAGCACTTGAGACCGAGTGATTGCGCTTGTTTCCTTCGAAGGGGCCTTCGCTAAAGGTAAGGACGAACGGTTCCGGTGCTGGCCCGCATCGCGTGGCGCAGGCCGTTTCAGCCGTGAAAGTTCTTGTGCGAACGCCAGGCTCTGCTAGGTTCGCCTTCAGAGGCGTCCGGGTGACAAGAGCAAGCGCAACCAATGACTGGCGATGAGGGAATGAGGGTGGATTGATTTATGGCTAAGCGCTGAAAGCCCGCAGGGTGGAGACTGCGTGCAGGCTCGATGTCCTCGCGCCATACCGGTCGTGTCCGCGAGGGCCCCGCGTCCCCCATCTCATGGGATACTCAAGCCTCTGCAGCACGGACAGGTTGCACGTCAATAACTGCTCCGATCGTGACGCCGGCCGGGTTCCCTTCCGGCCGCGATCGGACGCATTCAACCGCACGCACAAAGTGAGAAAATGGGATGACACCAACGCGATACACACCAATGATCGGTGTGATTCTTCTCTGGTCCACAATCTACGGCTGTTCCGTTGCAAAAGAACGAAACGATTCACCCACTGTCGAGGCTGCATTCTCACCCCAGGCGGGTGCGCTCGAACTCATCCTGCGGTCGATCCATGAAGCGAAGACTTCAATCCATATCGCCGCGTACAGTTTCACCAGCAAACCTATAGCCACCGCGTTACGTGACGCTCATCATCGAGGGGTCAAGGTAAAACTTGTCGCAGACGTAAAAGCCAATCGGAAATATTCCGCGATTCAGTTCCTGGCAAATGCCGGCGTTCCCGTTCGCACAAACGATAAATTTGCGATTCTCCATGACAAGTACATGGTGATCGATGAATCAATTGTTCAAACCGGCAGTTTCAATTACACCGCGGCCGCCGCGACGCGGAATGCAGAGAACGTCATCGTAATCCGGGATTCTGCGATCGCTCACCAGTACCTGTCGGACTGGCAAGGGCTATGGAAGAGCGGTGTGGATACACAAGCGCGATACTAACCGATTGTATAACGCAAGCCATTGATTATTTTAAGGAATAGTGGAATTTAAAACCATTCTATAAATAACGCATGGACTCAAAAACAAAAAGGAGAAACCCATGCGTATCCGAATTCCTAAGCTGCTGAAAAAACCTGAGGTTGTCATCGCAGTGATCGCCTTGCTCACTGCGATAGCTGAGCAACTTCCCATGCTCAACAATGAACCTGCCGTGCAATGCACAGCGGCCCAACTCATGAGACAAAAGAAATGCCGCATCGTCGAGACGACACGGCATGAAGTGATCATCACCCTACAGTAAGCCCCGTTCGGCAAAGGATTCACAAACGCCGTCACCGACGATCAAGTGATCCAGCACCCGGATGTCAACGAGCCCAAGCGCTTCTTTCAACCGGCGCGTAATCAGTTCGTCGGCCTGCGAGGGTTCAGCCATCCCGGAGGGGTGGTTGTGGGTCAAAATTACTGCCGCTGCATTGACCGCGAGCGCTTCCTTCACCACCTCGCGTGGATGCACAGATGCACCGTCAATGGTGCCGCGGAAGAGTTCTTCGAACTTAATGGCACGATGTCTGTTATCGAGGTAAACAACCGCGAATACCTCGTGCGGAAGATCTCGCAAGCGCATCCGCAAATAATCGCGCGCGGCACGCGGTTGGGAGAGCACCGGTCCATTAATCATCAGCTCCTGGTAGTGCCGCCGCGTCAGTTCCATCGCGGCCTGCAGCTTCGTATATTGAATGTCGCTTACCTTGTGAGCCCCTAGATCGCTTCGCGATGCGGTCAAAATCTTTCGCAGCGAACCGAAGGTCATCAGCAGCTGCGCCGCACGGTCGTGCGGTGAATGCTCACCAGCACCGTGTAGTAGAACAGCGAGCAGATCGGTTTCGGACAATGAGCCCACACCGCTGTCAACGATACGAGTGCGAGCGGAATCAACCAGGAACTGCTGTGTTTTTGTTCTGACGCTGTAGTCCGACATGATTACCATCCATTGATTCGGCGGATTGCCGATGGCTGGTAGCCCTCACGCCACAGCGCAGTCCTCAAGACTCGCGAAGCGACTCGTCGAGCACGGCCGCTGCCGCGCGCAGAGTCTTGAAGACGAGAATGGCGTGATAACCTGAAAAGCCAGGCAACGCCCCCAAGCTCACCGCTCTCCAGCGGTGAGCCACCTTATAAAGCGCGGATTCCTCGCGCGACCTGTAGGGTGATTTCAAGCAAAGAGCCATCTCACTCACGCATCGCAATGAGTAGATAGAGTGGCGACTTGACAGCGATCCTAGTAGTAGTAGGCTATGTACATAGATATGTACATTGACTTGTACATCATTGATGAGGCACTTATGGCTGCTGCAAGTGAGAGATTAGTCGTCCAGTTGACGGCCAAGGACAAGAAGGAACTTCGTCGGCGCGCTCGAGCCCTCGGCATCAGCGTCAGCGAGTACGTTCGCAATGCAACCACAGGTAAGGAAGACGAAGATCTGGCAGAATTGCTTGACAGAACAAAGTTAGCCGCGCAGGAAGCTATGTCCATGATCGACGATGCTGTTAACTATGTGAATGCCTCTAATGTGCGCATTTCAGCCATGGAAGAGGCGGCCGCGAAATCACGCATATGAGCCTCGGAGAGCGCATTTGGGACACTTTCGCAACGGTGATTCAGATCAAAGATCGCATCGATGCGCTCAAAGAAACGGTGATGAAGCAGCAAGATAAAATCGAGGATCTGACGGGGCGAGTGATCCGCTTGGAAACCGCTTTATCCATGTTGCATCAACAGCCCAGAGATACGCCGAGGCTTTCGCATAAGGACTAAAGAGTAAAGGAGAATTCATCATGAAGCGTCCATCGATTTCAATTGGAACAGAGGCGGCCGCTATCGATTACGCTGGCTACTGGCTCGCCATGATGAAGATGGTTCTACTGCCATTTAGGTGTGTTGCCGCAATTTTTCGGTTCGCCTGGAAGGCCGGTCTGGGAATTGTCCCATTCATGTTCAGGCTGTTTGTCGGCATCGTTGGCCTCACCGTCATCGCTTTTTTTGCCTACTGTCTAATCCGAACCATTTTCTATCCGCTCTTTCATTGAGGGCGCCGCACGCGCATGATTGAGCTGGATATGACACAGCTCAGCATGCGCCCACCGCTCCAGCTGGAGGATCATCGAGCCTGTTTCGTGAGTTGAAGAGCCCCCCGGTCGGCGGGATAAAGTGCCATCGCGCTGGGGTGGCATTCGCACCCAACCTTCATTTAATTTGTCATCGTTTACTCAGCATTAGCTCGCGCACTCGCGAGTTTAAACTTACGCCAGACGGCACTGTGAACGAATAAGAGGAAGCGCGCGACGCACTCGCGGCGCGGCGCTGGCAGCGAGTCGAGCATGCTCGGTTGATCGCGCAACACACGAAGTAGCTCATCGCTGCCGATAGGGTCTACTTCGTTGCGATTGAAAGTCTCGAGTAGTCGAGCGTCAGCAATGCAGTCAATGACACATTCGCGAAAATCCATCTGCGCCCCATTCCGTTGGATAGATTGGAAGTTGCGATGGTAGCGAACCCGCCAGGTAACGCGTGAAGTGAGTCTTCAGAAGTGGAAGCTGCCGCACATCCTGGCGTCCCGGGCAAGTCTCACGATGACATAAGCAGGTGCGCGTCAGGCCGCCTGTATTTCTTTGCCCGCACCACGAGGAGGTTTTGGCGCTGGCGCCGCGGTCAGCGCGTCGGCTGCATACTGCTTCATAAACTGCAACGAATCCTTAGCATCGGCGGCCAACCAAGCACCGTATTGCGACGGATCAAGGATCACCACCATGCGCTTTTCGTCATCCGGCGCATGGAAGCATCTCATCAAGGAATGATCGTCAGCATTCACGGTGAGCATCGTATAACTGAGCTTCCCGTCAGGGCTCTCTGGATCGGGACGCCAGTCCCATAGGCCAGCGATTCCCAAAGGCTTTGCGTCGCGGCGTTGGATCTTCCAGCGCTCCGGCTTGCCCTGTTCGTAGTTGGGCTCATAGATCCAAGCGGCCGGGATGATGCAATGCTGCCCTTTGCTCCAGGCTGCACGAAAGCTCGCCTTACTCGCAACCGTTTCGGAGCGTGCGTTATACGTGCTGCGCGCCAGGGCAGGCTTGGCCCAATGAGGCATCAGCCCGAAATTCCCGAGCACGCATTCAATCCCGTTGTGTGATCTACGAATCATCGGGCCGATATAGGCCGGATACATCTCTAACTTGACTATGCCCGGGCTCGGGACGCTGAAGTATTCTTCGATGTCCCTTGGTGAAGGCGGCCGATAATTTGAGCACATGTGTAGAGGCTGCCATTACCGAAGGCGTTGATACAGAGGACGTTGACAGCGAGGGCAGACCCGTTCGCCGGTGCGTGGACGCTCGTGCGTCAAGGTCGCTCCCCGATGTCCGCAGATGCGACACTTCATGCGCCGGCTGATGTCCGCCAGTTGAGCGCGCCAGCCTACTTGGGTGGCAATGTCATACAACGCATGGAAGCTGAAGTGACCGCAGTGGGGGCATACGACGTACGCCGAGTGACCTTCGGTTGCGAAGGCTGCCAGCGTGCCAGGAAGGGGGGGTTTGCGGAGGCTCACCGTAACTGTATATCTAACCAGCCCGCGCGCTAGCAAGCCTCCGTGCATAATTTCCCCCGGCGTTGCTGATAAGGCGATGCCGCGCCGGGGGGCCACTACGACTGAGAATTCATTTTGCGATCTCGACCGCCACCAGCTCGTCGACGCCGAGGACCTGGCGCGATCGATCCCGCACAGGCCTCGGAATTTGTCTTTGACAGTTTCTATGATATTGACAAAGATGCGCTCCGGGAGCAGCATCATTTTGCCCCGATCGGCCGGGAAGTGGGAACGGACTATCCTTCATGCGAACCTTCGATGAGTTGCAGTACTTCGGCCGCCACCGCCCCCACGCCCTACCCGGCAGATTCGCCGCGATCGACCTCGCATAGAGACCACGCCTAGTCACACAGATGGAGATTCACATATGGAGATTCAAAAGATGAGCGCCGAGTCCGTTCAAGGTACTGACGTCAAGAGCTACATGCAGACTCTCTTTCTATCAACGTTCCAGGCCGAACTGAATCCGCGGCCGGTCGGACGATGGGTCATGTCGGCGTTGATGTTGTGGGGGGGCTATTTCGCCGCAGGACAACTCTATGGCGATATGCTCACCGACAAGGCGACGCAGATGTGGTTCTCGGTTACCGTTGGAGGCTCGGGTCTGATGTGGCTGTGGGCCTCCTTGCGCTCGTCGTTTCCGGCGGCACTTACTGTCATTGCATCGATTGTTGTGCGTGGGGTCGCGCCGGATTACTCAACCTTCGCGGTGTGCGTCATGTTGGCTACGGCATCAATTCGCAGCGTCGGCTACTGGGGTTTCGGCTTGCGGCCCCGGCGCTGAGCTTTTCGCCGATGCTTCTCAACGAACAGAATCTCGCAGCCCAGCGCATTGCCGACCAAGCAAACGTGCTGGAAGATCTTGAATTGATGCATCACCCAAAATTGTCGGCGCTCGCGAGTAAGTGGCGACAGGCACACCCATCGACTCTCAGACTCCTGGAGAACGCGCGCGCGAAGCAATCTTCAAGAGGACGTTACTAGTGGACCTCGCCCACGTACGGCCCTGGTGCTTGTGGATCGGCTCAGCAGTTTGCGGCGGAGCGATGTGGAAACATACCCGGCGTTTCGGGAACGGAGCGCTGCGACGCTGAAGGCGTGGTGCTCGCGGCCCTGGCTTATCTATTCATACGCAAGGAAGATAGCGATGCATAAAAGAGATAGGCCAATTTCCTTCGGGAGCTTCAGCCTTGGCGTGGTGGTACTCGTGGCCGGTCTGACGGCCAGCTTTGTCTTCCTAGAGGATGGATTGCGCGGGCTTGCTGCTTGGTGGCCTACGCTCGCTTCATTCCTCGTCACAGCGATTTTAAATTTCCTGGCGTTTTGTTCGCCCGGGGGCTCCATCTTTTCGCTGATACGAAGAAGTAGAAGTAATTAGTGATGTCCAAGAAAATAGTCTTCGAGGGTTGAGCGATGCCAAGCAATCTTCCACCCGGCGTCACCGACAGCATGATCGATCGCGCAATGGGCGTAGGCTCCCCGCTGGAGGCCGCCGAAGAATGGGCGATCGATGAGCTGCACAAGTACTGCAAGACGCCAGCCGAATACCAAATAGCCGTGCTGGCCGGCATCGCTGCTATGCAAGCGACGCGGCAACCGATACGCGATGAAGTGAAAGCCGGCATCGATGACTTCAAGGTGTTTGAGGCGGAGCATGACGCGGCGCGAGACTACAGAACTCAACAGAACTCAACTTTAGTTAGGGAGCCAACCAGATGAGAATTGCCCACGGAAGTCTTGTTCTCTCTCTCGTTGCTATCGTAGCCGGCATCGCCGCTGTGGCGTACGAACAGCGCGATGCGCTCCATGCGCAGGCCGAATATCAAACCACACTGCTACGACTGGCGGCCCAGGCGCAGCCGGTGCATGCGGTGCGCACGGAAATCGGTGTGCGTTATAAATGCGTGAGCGCCACGGGCTGGGAGGCCAGCGCGCCAACGCCCGATGAGGCGGCCGAGATATGCAACGAGACAGTCGCCCGCCGAACGGACGAGAGCTCGCCGGGATTCCCCAGGGTCGATGTGGCAGCGCTGCAGGAGGCGATCTGCGACGGGCCGCGCGCTGGCGACGCTGGTGGGTTGTGTCAAGGCCGCGATGATTGGCACAAGGCGGCGCCAGCGGCGCAGCGCCAGCCGACCTGGCGCTGACTGAATCCTGCGTTGCGGGCGGCGTTATAGCCCGCATTCATTGCGGCAATCACCCGGTGTTTCTACCTGTCCTGGCTCGTGGCCAGGCTCCATCGCCATCATCATCGCTATTTGGCTGCACGCCTTCAGCGCGCCGGATTTGAAAATGGAGATTGGGCTTCGGCCGCGCCGGGCAGCCGAAAGGTAATTCATGTGAATTCATTGCTAGGGGAATAACGAATGCAGGAACAGCAACACATCATTGAGCGGGTGCTGACCGAGAAGATCACAAGCCTCGAAGGCCAACTGGCTGCCGCCGAGAGAGTCATTCATGAGCTTTCAGGCGAGAGGTTGCAGCACGCGATTCCTTGGCTTCGCCTTGAAGGCGTCGCGCTTGTCTATTTCGGTGTGCAACACGGCTCTTTTGGGGATCTTCAGGCGTACCTCACTCAGCGGTTCGGGGAGCGCGTCTCGACGGCCGTCATGCAGCATGTCTTCTTGTTAGATAGGGTCCCGCTTGCCGACTCGGAACGCGAGACCATGCGCACCGCATTATCGGGGTCACCAAGGTCGTGATCTCACTGAGCCTCGTACGATGAGCCAGCACCGATTCCGGCAATACACGTTGGCGACCGAGGCTGATGCGGAGGAGCTTGATTTGTGCTGGCAAAGGATTGTCACGCAGCCGCCGCGCGAATGAATTCCCCGACGATCGTGCGGCCAGCCTCGATCGATTGGGGCTACCTCATCGAGCGACGGACGGCCGTGCTCCAGCACGCGCCGGATTTTCCTCCCTATTTGCTCTTACCGGAGGTGCGCGCGTTGCTGGCCTCAGTGCACCAGGCTAACTCTCGACTGCTGTACAGCACGCTCTGGCATACCGGCGCCCGAATTTCTGAGGCACTGGACCTGACTCGGGCATCTTTCGAGCTTGACAACCAAGGCGCATTCGTCTCGCTGACGACACTCAAGCGTCGAGGTCGGCCGCGTAAAGGGATCTCGCGCGTGCCGGCCCGTAGGGTTCCGCTGCGTGACCCTCGTTATCTGGATCTAGTGGCGAGGTATTTCGCGACTGAACGTCCCAACGCGGACGCCAGATTGTTTCCCATCACTCGCCAGGCGGCCGACGCGAGATTGCGCACGATCGTCCGCGCTTATGCAGCCGAGCACGGGGCACTGTCGATACCGATTTCCTGCCATACGTTTCGCCATTCTTTCGCGGTGAACTGTATTTTGCACGGTCGGCCGCTGCCGATCCTGCAGGGATGGCTCGGGCATGCTCACATCGAGAGCACGGTGATCTACGCTCAGGTGCTGGCAACCGAAACGGACCATTTGATGGCCGACGTGGAGTTCTAGTCCATCTGTGCGGTTCGCGAGCACCATTCTTTCGGACTTCCAGTTTCCCTGCCGTATGATTGCAGCCCCTTGCGCATGCTCCGCAGGGCTTTCTCACTTCGATCGTTGGGCCTTGGCCATGCGCGCCATCGCGCCTTGGCCGGCGTTGCGTTCGCGCAGATAGACGCTCGGCATCTGCGGCGACGTCCAGCCGCCTTCCGTCATGATCTCTGGCAGCTGCGCACCGAACTCGGCCAAATCATGGGCCGCGCCGATGCGCGTGGAGTGTCCGCCGATGCGTGCCGCGGGCTCGCCGATCAATGCGCCGATCGCTTTGAAAATGCGCGCCACCTCACCGGCATCCAGGGCCTGCTTGCGGAGGCGTCCGCCGGGATCAACACCGCAGAAGATCGGACCGGTCGTGAGGTTCGCCGCCACCAGCCAGGTCTCCAGGTGCGCCGCGGCCTCCGCACGGACGTGGCGGTATTTGGTGTGTCGTTCCGTGCCGGCTTTGGTTTTGGTGATCTGCACCTCACCCACCTCACTATCCGTTGCCCGTGAGTAGTGCTCGCGATGCAGCGCCACGAGCTCCGAGCGTCGCAGCATGGTCGAGTGAGCGAGGGCAATCATCGCCTTGTTGCGCACCGAGCGCAGATCATCGCCCATGAGAGCGCAGGCGCGCTCGATGTCGGCCCACCGCAGTGGCTGTTTCGGTCGTTGCGTTTTGCGCCACTCGCAGTTGATCTTCAGCGTCGCCCGCACGTCCGGATCGCCGGTGAGATCAGGCATGCGCAGCCACACGTGCACGGCGCTGATGGCGGACAGCGCGCGCGCGACCGCGCTAGCACTCGCCGGCGTCCGGCGCTGCGGGTCGTGGCAATGCTGATACGCATTACGCTCGGCGAGCGCCTTGTTCCAGGGCGAACGCCATTCGATGAATGTCTCGAGTGACGCGACGCTGGCGGGCAGGGGGGCATGACCGTGCAGCTGACAGCATTGCACGAACGTGCACCAATCGGCGCGGTACGCCCGAAAGGTATTGTGTGGCAGCGCTTGAATGGAACGAATGCCTGACCACTGAAATAGCCCTGCCGGATCGTGCGACGCCAGGTGACGGCCGCGCAGGATCTCTTCTGAGACGACGTCCGGCCGCGGGGCCGGGAGCCACTGACCTTCAAGCGTAGCGCTCGGCACGACCGCTGTGGATGTCTCGACCACGTCCGCTGGCTTGCGCGTCAGTGCGTTGTCATTGTCGATCGACGTCATCGTATTAGCTCATTGGCAGCAGCAGGCCGGCGCGATGGCCGTAAACGCGTAGTGCGTCGAGCATCTGCGGCAGCTCGAGCGTTTCCACCGGAACCAGCTCGTCGGATTGCACACGATCGCCGAACAACACCATTGCGAGGTCCGGATCGCAGCGATGCGAGGTCCACGCCAGCCCATCGAGTTCACCAAACTGTCGATGGATGGCTTCTGCCCAGCGAGCGGTCTGTAAGTAATCGGCGGCCGCGGTGTGGACCAGCTGCTCGCGCGTGAGGCCCCATTTGGCAAGATCCGGTGCGTGCAACATCACGAGGTTGAGCGCGCGTGTGCACTTCAGACGCCCATAGCGCGTGGACTGCAGTTGATTGAAGTGCAGCGAGCGCAGCTCGCCGGTCTGCCACACGTCGCGAAAGATCGCTTCGTGCACCGCGCATTCCATGGAACTGCCGACGTACAGCGTCGGAATCCTCGTACCATCGGCCGCGAACATCGGCGCGAAACGGCTCGGTCTGCCATTACCTGGGTTGAAGGCGTTAATCGGGTTCGGCGCGCGCGCCACGCGATAGAGCGGCTGCTCGGGTGACCAGATGTAGATGTTCGGCGGCGCCAGCGCCGCCGGCGGGGGAGGGACGTGAGTCACGCGGGATAGCTTTCCTGAAGTGGGAGAGTGATCGATCCGTCTCCGCGATCAATACTCCGCAGGCATCACCTCGTAGCGCGCCGCCTGCAGCACTGAATCGCGATCGCTCGCACGGTGCAGCAAGTCCTTTGGGGCTGCGCCGCGCAGCCACGAGTTGGGGCTCACGAACCAAAAGGCATTCTGCCAATCGGTGCGCGTCGCATCCGCACTCAAGATCTCCAGCAATTCCGCAATGAGAGGCAACGGCTGGCCGTCATCGCCGAATTGAAACGCGGGGTATAGATCGACGCCGCCACGTTTGAGCGCGAACACGCGCCCCGCGGTGCGCCAGCGCCAGACTTTGTTCGAGGCGTGTTGCGGGGCGTACCCCGCGCGCTCAGCCACCCCCTTGCTGTCCAGCACGGGCACACGCGTGAGAAATTCCTCTTGGGCGCGCGCGTCCTCCTGAACCCATTTCAACAATGACTCGGTCAATGGGTCGTCCGGGGCAAAGGCATCGAGTAACGCCTGGGCGCGGGCTTTGAAGCGTTGTTCGCGGCTGTGTGCCGCCAGCTGCGGCAAGTCTTCGGCGACCCCCTCGATGGCAGCGATCTGAAAGTCATTCAGGCCGCTGAACGTCAGCGTCAATTCATGACCAGCGCCGTGCGCGGCGCGCTTCTTTTCCACGCGTGTGCTGCCGGCCTGCCAGCGCGCCAGCTGAGCGACCAGGTTCCCCACGACGCCGCCAGGCGAGGTGTCCGGTGAGTCGTTCTCGATTTTGATGCGCATCGCTCCCGGGCCCCCCGACATCTGAGATAAGTGACAGAAATATATCACTACTCTCCAATGTGTCAATCCACGATAAGTGTAATTATCAGGGGTCAAAATACGTAGCGTAGCGCGTAGCGTTTCGCTACGAATTAATATTGACAAAGCTGCTACGCTTCGAATATGGTATCCCTACCCCCGATCCGGAGCACGTCTATGGCCGTCGTCACCTATGAAACCGTCGCCCGCGTATGCGATGAGCTGCGCGCCCAGGGCACCCGGCCGAGCCAGCGGTTGGTCATGGCGAAGACCGGGGGCGGGGCGCACCAGGTGCTGCAGCACCTGCGCGCCTGGCATGCCCAGCACCCCGACGCCGCAGCGCCCGCCCCGGCCCTGGGCCCCAGCATTACCCGGCTGCTGGCCGAGGAATTTGGTCGCATCGAAGCGCAGGCACGCCTCAATGCGGAGGAACGGCTCCGCGAGGTCGAAGAAGCGAATGAGGAGCTGATGCGCGAGAGCGCCCGGCTGGAGCAAGAGAACGCCGCGTATCAGCAGCAGCTCGTCACGCTCACCGCGGAGCGCGATCGCGTGCAAGGCCAGGCCCGCCAGCAAGGCGTCGATCTGGAGCGATTACAAGGTAATCTGGAGCAGGAACGGCGTGCGGCCGAGGCGGCGCGCGTGGATCTCGCCCAGGCGCGCTTGAAAACCGAATCGCAGCAAGAACTGGTCGAACAGATGCGTGGCGAACTGACCAATCTGCGCACGTCGATCGACAGCGAACGCACCGGCCGCATCGAGGCGGAGCGCTCACTCGCCAGTGCCAACGCCTCCGTGCAGGAGCTGCGGAAGAATCTCGACAAGATGATCGAGCTGCACGACGCGATCGATGCCGACAACGACCAGCTGCAGAAGGCACTCCAAGCGGAGCGCGCGATCGCGGCCGAGGCGCAGCGCGAGTTGGCGGCCTGTCGCGCCGAAAGCCGTGCGCTGGGCGCGCGCGCCGAGGATCTGGCGCGACGTGAGAAGTCATTGCAGGAAGAGCTGCAGCAGCTGCGCGGGGAGACCGAGCGCAAATCGTCGAAGGGACGGCGGGAGGAGTAGCAACATGCGTGGCATGAAAGACCTCAGCACCGAACACCGCACCCAGCTGCAGGCCTGCGTGCACGTCGGCCGTCGCCGTCGTGAGACCGTCACGGTCTGCATTCCGGGGCGCGATGCGTGGGCCTATCAATTCGCCAAAATCGAGCTGCAGAACAAAACGCTGCAAGCGCGCAAGCGCCTGGCTGAAGTCACCGGTCGCTGAACCGCTGCAGGGGGGCGTGACTCATGAGAGAGGGACCTTCACAATGAGAGCACTGGACGCGTTACCGACTCGGCCGTGGGATAGCGACGTGCGCATCTGGCGTAACGGCGATGCCGCTGAGCCGTGCGGTGCA
>JAIBJL010000410.1 GCA_020029545.1 Gammaproteobacteria bacterium | reverse complement strand
TCGCTCGAAGCGTACGGCGAGCTGTTGATCCGACTGTGGTCGTTACACTCCGCCTTCGAGTTCGAGTTGGGCAAGTTCGCTTGGGCCCCTGTCGGAATCGATTTCGACTCCCGCAAGCGGGCGCACTGGCTGGCGGACGACATCAGCTATCTGGGCCTGACACGTTGTCAGCCACGCGCACTCGCTCATTCCATCGATACTACAGGGGCGGGAATCGGCGTTTTGTACGTGCTGGAAGGCTCGACGTTGGGCGGACAAGCGATACTGCAGCAAGCCACGCGTCTGCCCGGAATTTCCGCGACGCAAGGCGCACGGTTTTTTTGTGGGCACGCAACGAAAACCGGCTCTATGTGGAGAGCGTTCATCGAAACGCTCGGCCGCATCGATCCCACGGGCGCCGAGGCAAGCCTCATCGAAGAAGCGGCCCTACGCACGTTCGACGAATTCATAAACTGTATCCGCGAGTAGTTCCGCACCGATTGCTATCCTTCCAATACACAACGCCGGATTTCTTATGCACTGACGGACGTCCGGTACCCCTATTGCAACCGGAACAACCGCGCTGCGAAACTCTTCCGATGCCGCTGCCGAACACACCTGAGTCCTTGCGTCGTGAGCTCTCCGGCCTTGGGCTGCATCCGGGAATGACGGTCATGGTTCACTCGTCGCTCGGAAAAATCGGGTGGACCGTCGGAGGTCCGGTAACGGTCATCCGTGCCCTTCTGGATGTGCTCGGAACAGCGGGCACGCTGGTCATGCCGGCGGAGTCGCCGCAGGTATCCGACCCGAAGGCCTGGAACGACGACAGGGTCGACACCGAGTGGCACGATACGATACGCGCGCACCTGTCGGTTTTCGATCCGCTGACGACGCCGACCATCATGGGTGCGATACCCGAGGCTTTCCGGACGTTTCCAGGTACGGTCAGAAGCCACCATCCGTTGGTGTCGGTCTGCGCCAACGGTGGTCTTGCCGCGGAAATCACCGGCGAGCACGCATTGGAGTTCTGCGAAGGCAAAGGGACCCCATTCGAAAAACTCTATCTTCTCGACGCCCACACGCTGCTGCTGGGCGTCGGATTCAATCGATGCACATCGTTGCACTACTCGGAGTCGCTCGTGCCTGCAAGGCGGACGACCATCAGTCGCTTCCCGATCATGCGCGGCGGTGAACGCATCTGGATCGAGAGTCGCGACATGGCTCCCGACAACGGGGTGCACTTCCCCATTGTCGGCGATCGATTCGCTGCGAGCGGTGCCGTCCGTACAGGACGCATAGGTCAGGCGGAGGCACTTCTGTTTTCAACCCGCGAACTGGTGGATTTCGCCCGGCGGTACTTTCTGAGCGTGCTTGATTGAACCGAGCGCCACAGGCGAGATCGATTGAACCGGTCGAAATATCCTTCACCGCCCGACTCAGCCTCGAGACGCAAGAAACTCCAGAATCAGTGCGCTGCGGTCAAGTATCAGATGCCCCGCTTCCGGCAGCATTCGTACGTGCGCTCCCGGCACTTTGCTCTCGAGACGGCGCTGCGTATCGGCCGAATCGAGCAGCGCATCTTTTGCGCCAAGAATGGCGAGTATGGGCATCGTGAGGCGCCGTAAAGCGTCATCACTGAGTATCGGCAACTCCTCGTACGATGTGTTGTAGTGCTTGAAGATGAGCGCAATGAATGCGCCGAGTTCGCGTGCCGTGTCGGATTGCGGTGAGGGCTGTTTGCCGAAGACCATTTCAAGAATCTTCTTGGCGCCCCAGGGACCGAGGAACATGAATGGCAATGCCTTCAACGCAAAATTCTTCGGCCGCCCGATACCGCCAGGGACCAGCAGTGCGAGGTGACTCACCCGATGCGGATAGCGAGAGGCGTAGTCGGCCGCTAGCCATCCGCCCAGCGACTCACCCACCATCGCAACACGCTCGATGCCGAGAGCGTTCAACACTTCGTCGAGCCACCGCACGTAACGCCCGCTGTGCCAAAGCGGGCGCGATTCGGCGCTCAAGCCAGGTTGGCCGATCATGTCTACAGCGAGCACACGGAAGTGTTGCGACCACAGCGGCGCATCGGCGATCCAGGCGATCGCGTTGGCGTGCGAACCATGCAGCAGCACCAGCGGCGGCGCGTCTTGCGCACCGCATGCAAGTACGAAGGTTTCGCCTTCACCCGTGGGCACGCGCAGTGGTTGACTGGGAACCGGCCAACGTTGCAGCCACTGCTGATATTGCTCTCGGATTGCTCGCGCGCCGTTCACCGATCGATAAATACTCATGTCACGATTCCAACAACGAACCGACGAAGTTGAGGATGTGAGCGGCGGAATGCAGTCCGCCGATCACGATGATTCGCAGCTTGGTCCGCTCCGCGTCATAGATGGTTTCGAGACGCAGCGTTTCGGTTTCGCCGCGGCGCCCATTGGCCAGCGCCACCAGAGTGTTGGTGATACGCATCGCTTGATTGCGGTCGATCGCATCGATCTCCACTACGCTTGAGACCTCGACATGGCGCGCGCGTCCGTCGGACGCATCTCGGTCCAGCGTTTGGCCAGTAAAGGCTTCGAAATCTTCGCGTGCGATTCGATACTGCTTGCCGATGCGCGTGGCTTTCAGTCGACCTTCACGCACATAGGCACGCACTGTCTTCACATGCAGTTGCAGCCGGCGAGCCGCTGCTTCGATGGAGAGGAATGATTCGACCATGTCAATTCCCTTGCTATGGAAGCATGTTCCTTTATTCTTCCCTTTTTGTCCATATAATGCGGATGTAAAGGGAATTTAATACCCTTATCGGACAGTGAGAGGTGTGACCGGGGCCGGTTCTTTGTGTTTCCTGTAGGATACACTATCCGCATGTACACGATACTGAGCACGGTGACCTTTCAGACCTGGTTCGATACGCTGCGTGACAAGAAGGGGCGCGCCCGGATTGCAGACCGAATCTATAGCGCCTCGCAGGGAAACTTTGGTGACCACAAAGTAACGAGCGTCGGTGGCGTGTGGGAAATGCGCGTCAATGCGGGGCGGGCTATCGGGTGTACTACACGCGCACGGGAGCAACGATCTATTTGCTGCTCGTCGGTGGAGATAAGTCAACGCAGACGAAAGACATTAAGCGAGCCACCGCGCTCGCCAAAGAGGTGAAGAAATGAGCACGCGAAAACAGGCCGCCGTACCAATCAAGGTTGCGCCGTTCGATGCGGTGTCGTTCCTAGTCGACGACCCCGAGCAAGTCGCTGAGTATCTCTCTGTCGCATTGGAGAATCGCGACCCCGGAGCATTCCTGCACGCGGTCAAGAACGTCGCAAAGGCGCGTGGCATGTCACAGGTTGCGAAGGATGCTGGTTTAACACGGGCAAGCCTATACAAGGCCTTTGCACCCGGCACGAGTCCCAAGCACGACACCGTGCGCCGAGTGCTGGGCGCGCTTGGGGTAAAGATCCACGTTTCCGCGACGTAAATGGGGGGTCGAACATCTGGATACGACAACCCCGCGCATGGGTGTCACGAAGGCGCGGCGGGGCTTCTGCCCATGGACGGGAACGTACGGGAACTGCAGTTAAACCCTAAGTTATTAATTTTATGGCGCCCCGAACAGGAGTCGAACCTGTGACCTCGCCCTTAGGAGGGGCGCGCTCTATCCAACTGAGCTACCGGGGCACGAAGACAGTTTAGCCTGTTGGTCCGCGTGTCGCGAATCTGTGTCGCGGGAGCGGCCTACGCGATCATTGAGCGGCCGATGTTGTCTTGATCGGCAACGCGATACCTGCCACCACCCAAGTGACATGCTCGCTCAGCGCAGCGATCGACTGATTGAGCCAGCCCTGTTCATCTTGAAACCGGCGCGCCAGCGCCGACAGCGGCACGATGCCCGCACCCACCTCGTTGGACACCATGATCAGTGCTCCGGAGAACCGCCGGACAAACAGCAGCATGCGATCACGTTCGCCGATCCAGGTCGGCAATGCGCCGCGCGGCGACTGCGCGTCGAAATCGTGCAGCAGGGCATTCGACAACCACAGCGTCAGGCAGTCGATCACCAGCACGGTGTTCGAGCTGATGTGCAGCAGTGAATCGGCCAGATGATCGGGGGCTTCGAGGGTCTGCCAAGTCGCTGGACGCTCAGCGCGATGTCGCGCAATGCGTTCCGCCATCTCGGCATCGCCAGCCTGCGCGGTGGCAACGTACAGCACCGATGCCGAACGCTTGGCCGCCAGCGATTCGGCAAGCTGCAACGCATGGCGCGTCTTGCCGGAGCGGGCACCGCCGAGCACAAGATGTCGCTCAGGTACGTTCAATTTGATTATCCTCCGCCCATCACTTGCTGCCCCTCACTTGTTGGAGCTGTCCCGATCATGTCACCGAATGCCCATCGCGACGTCTCCTCGTCCAGCACGGCAGTCACTCCCGAACTACTGCAGCGGCGCCTCGATACGCGCACCAAGCCCCAGGGGTCTCTCGGACAACTGGAGTCGCTCGCGCTGCGCATCGGTGTCGCTCTTGAT
>JAIBJL010000409.1 GCA_020029545.1 Gammaproteobacteria bacterium | reverse complement strand
GCAGCATCAACGGCGAAATTGCGGCACTCAATCGCATCATCGAACTCGCCATCCCTTCAATACCGATCGTGTCGCGGGAAGCCGGAACGGTCGTCGTTCCGAGCCGTGGCCGTCTGCTGGATCAAACCGACGTCGTCGAATATCGGGACATGGTCACGATCGTGCGTGATCGCGTTGAGCAGTTGATGAAGAAGGGCAGAACGCTCGCCCAGGTGAAGGCGTCGAATCCGACCCGTGGCTATACGAAGCGGTACGGGAGTGATCAGGGTTCGTGGACCACCGATATGTTCGTCGAGGCGGTGTTCAAGAGCCTCGCCGCCGACAAATCCAAACAACGCTAACTGGGGAGCAGAGGGCATGGGTTTTCGAGGTTGCACGGGACGTTTTTACGCCCTGCTGGTTGTTGCGTCCCTCTCGGCGCCGGTCGCAGGCCAGGCTGCGACGCCGCCCGGACCGCCTCCGGGGTTTCCAGCATTCGGACCCCCGGGGCCGCCGCGTGCACCGCGTGCTGCCGCGCCGATTGATCTCACCGGTTACTGGGTATCGGTCATCACCGAGGAGTGGCGGTTTCGCATGGTCACGCCGGCGAAGGGCGATTTCGCTGGCGTGCCGATGACGAATGAGGCAGTCGGCGTTGCTAACAAATGGGACCCGAAGGCCGACGAACGAGCCGGCGAGCAGTGCCGCTCGTATGGCGCGCCCATGATCATGCGCGTCCCGGGCCGGTTGCACATCACATGGGTGGACGACAACACGTTGCAGATGGAAACCGATGCGGGGATGCAGAAGCGCCTGTTCCGTTTCGGCACCACTGCCGCACCGCAGTCCGCGGAGGAGCCATCATGGCAAGGGGCATCTGCTGCCCTCTGGCAGCTGCCTGCGGCAGGTGGGCCATTCCTTGCTTCCATGGGAATTACGATCCCCAACCTCAATCCGGCCAACGGCACACTGAAGGTAGTGACGAAGAATCTTCGCCCCGGATACCTGCGCAAGAACGGCATCCCCTACAGCGAGAATACGGTGTTGACGGAGTACTTCGATATCATCACCGACCCTGAAGGCAAGCCGTGGCTGGCATTGACTTCTATCGTTGAAGATCCGCGCTATTTGCGTCGACCGTATATCCTCACCACCGAGTTCAAGAAGCAATCGGACTCCACCGGCTGGGATCCCACCCCCTGTTCCGCAACCTGGTAGTTGATATGGCATCCATTCGCGTTCGCATCATCATCGCCGTCGTTGCCGGCTGCGTCGGCATCCTCACGGCTGGAGATCCGGCATGGGCGCAATTCGCTGGGGCGGCCGAACCGGACCTGTCGGGTTCATGGCTAGCGATCAACGACGAAGACTTCAATTCACGGGGGGGCGAAGGGCCTTTGCCGTCCGACTACACGGGCCTGCCGTTGACCGATGAAGGCAGAACGCTCGCGCTCAGCACGCCAGAGTCGCGCTTTTCGATGATCGAACGGCAGTGCGCACTGTTGCCGCCTCACTATCTGGCTGTCGGGCCCTTTGGCCTGAAGATCTCAGCGGAGACCGATCTGTTGACGGGATCGACAGTCGGCTATCGGATCGGAGCGTGGCTGAACCGAATGGAAACCGTCATCTGGTTGGACGGTCGGCCACACCCCTCGGAAAACGCGCCGCACATGCGGAGCGGCTTCGAGACGGGGCAATGGCGCGGCAATACGCTGACGACGCATACCACCCATATGAAGGGAGGCATCGTCCGTCGCAACGGCGCGCAGGTTGGCGATCAGGCGACGGCTACTACCCATTATCTCCGCCATGGCGATCTTCTGACGGTCGTGAGCTTCATCGCCGATCCGATTTATTTTTCCGAGCCGATGGTGGTTTCCAGGCCCTTCCGGTACGACTACTCCAATACCCTGCCTTCGAGTGGGGCAGCCTGCACCCCCGGGTTTGAAGGAGTGGAACGGTACTCCGTGCCCCACACCATTCCGGAAGAGAATCCTATGATCGGGTACTTGTTCAAGACTCACGGCATTCCGCGCGAAGCGCAGATGGGCGGTGCCGAGACGATGTACCCGGAGTTTCGCAAGAAGCTGAAAAACACCTACGTGCAGCCTGAAAAGTGCCCCCAGGATTGCGGTGGCGCAGGTCCCCCCCTCGGTTTCGGAGCCCCGGGAGGCCCTGGGGGGCCGCCAGCTCCGGGCGGTGCGCCGCCACCAGCTCCCGGTGCGCCGCCGCCACGGTGAGTCATGAGGCATCGATGCCGTATCATCTCAGATCCTGAGCAAGGTAAGCTGATCCGGTGTCGATGGTCCTGTTCTGGAGCCATTGCTGTTTTCCTCTGATCGCTCCCTGTGTCTTGATGGGTAACGTTGTTACACGTCGAAACTGTAACACCGCACACGCTCCATCAAGACCATTCGACCGGAGAGTGAGCAGCGACTATGGCTGCGTTGTGGCGCAGATCAATCATGCGAGCGGGGTTTGCACGTCGCATTGATATAGAGTGGGTCGCCAGCTTCTGGCGGCCTTTTATCCCGACCTGGGTCCTTTCATCCTGACTGTAATAAGGCCCGTCGCGAGGAATGTCGCCCCCGGTGTTGCGCGTTGGTCGGAGAAGGGGATTCTGCGATCGGACGATGTCTACACCGGCGCGCAGTGTTTCATACAGCTGCTGTATCGGCGTCTGATAGCGCGTTCTCTTTCGCCCGCCACCAGTCGGCTCTCTTGATCGCCGCGGCTACCGATAGGACGGTGCGAATCTTCCTCGCCGGGGTCGGCGCCGGTTGGCAATAGCCGGTAAGTCTCTACGTGATGCTCGGTCCCCAGCAGCGGGACCGAGCGTCGTGACTAACCTGACTGCTTCAGGCTCGCCGGCTGCCCTTAATGGGCACTTTGCCGAGCATACCGGCAGCCGCGTGCCCCGTCAGTTCATTGCCGTTGACCTGCACCTCGACCTTCAGCGTAATCGAGATGGGCGTGGTGACCTGCAGTGTCCAGGTCAGGACGTTGCCGTTATAGCGGCCGTCCTGCAGCGGCATGGAAATACTGTTCTTGACGTTCTTCATCTCGCCGCTCAGCGTGCCGTCCGGCGCACTGCGTAGTACGAGTTCATGCGGTTCCTTGCCCATGGGGGTGGCGATTGTGCAGTCCCACAGGCCGTCGATTGGTGATGAAGCGCTCAATGTAGTTGTCCTCTGGTTATCGGGAAAGAATCGCTCACGGTGATCCTGCAGCCAGGCGCGCATTGTGTTGGAATGCTGCCCGAGCGTGCACTCGAAAAACTGGTTGGGTACTCACGCTGGTGCATTGGCATCTTCGTACAGCAAGAAGTTTCAAAGATACTTTGAAAGCCTGGGCGGCTTGGAGGTGTTCATCTGAGCCTCGCGGCTGCCGACGTGACGGATTGGGACGCAGGAGCACCTCCTGGTCGAGCGTAGTCTCTTGCATTCCCCCTCAGGGGGTTACCTTGCCAAGAGTTGGACATTAGTGCAATAACATCTCGTATGACAACAGATGACGTAAAGCCACAGCGCACTGCAGGCTTCTTAGTGCGCACCGTGACGCGGCTGCTGATGCGTCCCGCGCGCGTCTCAGCGGTCGCTCAGATCTCCAAAAACTTCCGGCTCATCGATTTTCAGGGCGACGCTCTCAGGGAGTGCACGTGGACACCGGGCGACAAGCTGCAGATCAAACTCGACGGCAGCCTGAGCACGCGAACCTTCACGCCGATGCAGTGGGACACTGCGACGGGAGCGACACGAATATTGGCGTATTGCCACGGCGCAGGTCCCGGCTGCGACTGGGCTCGCCGCGCTCAGCCGGGCGATGAGCGCCAGCTATTCGGCCCGCGCGCCTCGCTCAGACTGGATGGCTTGCCGGCCTCCACGGTCCTCTTCGGCGACGAAACCTCCATCGGCCTGGCTGCGACTCTGCAGCGCACGGGCGAGGCGGCATCGGTGCGTCATTTCATATTCGAAGTGAACGACAGGAAAGAAGCCGCTGTCGTCCTCGAGTCGTTCGGTATGAAGACCGCGGTGAGCATTGAGCGTCAGCCCGATAACGGCCATCTGGAGGCGGTAATCCGCGCCATTCAACCGCTGGTTGGACCCAGCACCGCCTTCGTGCTCAGTGGCAAGGCATCCTCGATCCAGTACGTCAACCGCGCCCTCAAGGCATTGAGCGTCGCACCGCGGCGCCTGCGTGCGAAAGTCTATTGGGCGCCGGGCAAGGCGGGTCTTGACTAGTATGAAACAGCGACTCGGGCATGGCGCTGCGCAGTCCTGCTGCGCGCAAGCCCGGGGTGTCCATCCATGGCCACCCGCTCGGCGGAGCGAAGCGATGCTTCGCTGCAAGACACCGCCGAGCCCCGCCACTCGCGACCCACAGGGAAGTGGGAAGTGCCGAGCGTTGTATGGAACAACGCCGGCCGTTGTAGCGATGACGGGAAAAGGCGTGGCTTTTCCCGCATCGCTCGCCGCGTGCGCGGCGGGCACATCTGCTGCACATGGATGTGCGAATGCCGTG
>JAIBJL010000408.1 GCA_020029545.1 Gammaproteobacteria bacterium | reverse complement strand
GTCTTCCGCCAGGTCGAGCAGGTCGCGAAGCCAGCCAAGACGGCACAGCGCCAACCGGTGGGTTACGGACCTTGATTCATCAACAGACTCTTTGGCTATGACGACATGCGATGTAACCGAGCCGGCAATATCTGCAGTTGCTGTGACCAAAGCTTGCCCGAGGTGCGACTGACTCTGTGACCGAACGCTTTCTAGACTCCTTCGACGACATCCCGTGACTGCGAGTCGCGGGATGTCGTCACAACTAAGAACGAGCAATGGGAGTTTATATTCATGAGCGTAGCATTCGATCATTCATTCTTTCGTGTCGCACTGGCAGTGGCGGCATCTCTGGCCGTGTCGCAAGGCGCAGTGGCGGCGCAGAGCACGACCAATGCGGGAAAGTCGGATAATCTGGAACAAATCATCGTCACGGGGACGCGCCGCGCCGAGCGCACGGTTCTGGAATCGAACGTGCCGATCGATGTGGTGTCGAGCGAGGATCTGCGCAGAACGGCGACCCCCGATATCAACAGCAAGCTGCAGGCCGCCGTTCCGTCCTACAACGTGCGCCGCATCCCGACGGCCGATGGCTCGATCTTCGTGCGGCCGGCCTCGCTGCGCAACCTGTCGCCCGACCACACGCTCGTGCTGGTGAACGGCAAGCGTTTCCATCGTTCCGCCTTCGTCGATGTCACCGCGCGCGGTGCGCAGGCAGTCAACCTGGCGTTGCTCCCGGCGAACGCGTTCAAACGCACCGAGGTGCTGCGTGACGGCGCAGCCGCACAGTACGGTTCGGATGCCATCGCGGGGGTCATCAACTTCATCCTGAACGACCAGCCGGGCACGGATACTTACGTGCAGTTCGGCGAGTTCGCCGGAGGCGACGGCCCGAACCTGCAGTTCGGTGCATCGAGCGGGTTCGCGTTCGGCGCCAGCGGTCATCTGAACATTGCCGCGGAGTACGTCGATGCCGACGCAACCAACACGGGAATCCAGCGTCCGCAGGCCACCCTCATCGCAAACAGCGGCGAACCGTACGCCAGCGCCGTACGCGGTATCGGCAAGGTCGTGCAGCGCTACGGCCTGCCGGATCTGGAGAGCAAGAAAGTATTCGTCAATGCCGGTGTCGACCTGACCGGGAACACACAGATCTACGCCTTCGGCAATTACGGCGATGAAACCGGCGTCGCCGATTTCAACTATCGCCCCTCGCTCACGGTGACGGGTCCCAATGCCGATGGCGACATCGTCACGTTCGCCCGCAACGGCGCCTACAACATCAAGTCGAACGGCAAGCACTCGATCTACCAGACCGCGGGGACCGACGGCGTCAACACCTGGGCCGCGACCGATCCGGACTTCAATCTGCTCAATATTTTCCCGGGTGGTTTCACCCCGCGGTTCGGTTCGGATACTCGTGATTACAGCTTGGTCGCGGGTATCAAGGGCGGTGTGGGCCAGCACCTGGATTGGGATCTCTCCGCTTCGCTGGGCAACAACCGCATCGATTACTGGCTCAAGGAATCCATCAACCTGTCGCTCGGTTCGCAGTCGCCTACGCAGTTCGATAACGGCGGGCGCGAACAGCGCGAACAGAACGTCAATCTCGATTTCGTATACCAGTGGCAGACAGCGCTCGCCAACCCGGTCAACGTGGGCTTCGGCCTCGAATACCGTCGCGAAGAGTTCCGCGTCAGCGCAGGCGAAGAAGCGTCCTGGACGGTGGGCCCGCTGCGCGACTTGTCGCCGGCCTCGAATGGTTTTCCGGGAGCCCATCCGGCGACGGCCGGCGCCTGGGACAGCAGCAACACAGCCGCCTATGTCGACTTCGATGTCAACCTGACCGATCGCCTGAACGTCGGCCTCGCAGGCCGTTTCGAGGACTACTCGCTCTTCGGCACGACGACCAACGGCAAGCTCGCGGCCCGCTTCGAAGTCACGGATGCCATCAGTCTGCGCGCCGCGGCGAGCACCGGCTTTCGCGCACCGACGCCGGGACAACAGTACTTGCAGAACGTCGCCCAGGACCCGAACGTCAATCCGTCGATCGCGCGCTCGGTCAATGTGCGCGCCCAATTGCCGTCGAACTCCGCAGCCGCGGCCCTGTTCGGCGGCAAGGCGCTGACGCCGGAAGAGTCGGTGAATCTAAGCTTCGGTGTGGTGCTGCAGCCGTGGCCGGGATTGTCAGTCACGTTGGATGCGTACCGAATCGACGTCGACGACCGCATCGGGCTTTCCTCGGACTTCGAGCTGACCGACGCGCAGCGGCAGCAGTTGGTGGCCGCCAACGTGCCCCTTGCGAGTGAGCTGACGCACGTCAAGTTCTACACCAACAGTTTCGACACGCGCACGACGGGACTCGATCTGGTCGCCAGCTGGCACGTAACCGCCGGCCCCGGATCGCTCGGCCTCACCTGGGCGAGCAACTACAACGAGACCGAGTACCTTCGCTACGATCCGGTGCTGATCAACGAGCAGGCGCGCGTGACCTTCCTGAAAACCATCCCGAAGTTCACCAGCACTCTGTCCGCGGACTATGAGCTTGGTAACTGGAGGCTCAACGGTCGGATCCGGCATTTCGGCGAGTGGACCTATGTCGCCAGCACCACCGTCCCCTACATCTACGAGGACATTGGCGCCGAGACCTTCTTCGACCTGATCGGCGGGTACCAGTTCAGCAACAACGTCGATGTCACGGTGGGTGTGGAGAATCTCCTCGACAACTACACTCAGAAGGTGCAACTCGTTACGGTGCGCAACAACGGTCGCCTCTATCCCGGTGGTGCGCCCTACGAGAACGAGGGACGTCAGCTCTACGCACGGATAGGCCTGCGTTTCTAGCCGGCGGACAGTGTCGATCGATCTGGAAAAATCGTCCGCGAACTCGCCGCGATTGCACGTGTGGTAGAGCCCATCTGAATGGCACTAGGTTAAGCGCGCGTCGCTCTTCTTCACCTCTCCTTTGGGAGAGGTCGCACACAGTGCGGGTGAGGGAGACGCGACAGCGTCAACAGGCGCGGTGCGCTTCCCCTCACCCGTGCTCCGCACGACCTCTCCCAAAGGAGAGGTGAAGAAAAGACTCCGATTCGTCTTAACCTTGCCATTCGAACTATTTCAGAATCACTGAGACAGGTTAGTTCAGGCGCACCTTCGGTGCTGCCTGCTCAAAGGTTGCCGTTCGGTTGTTCGCCGCTTTTCCGGAAACGGTCGTCTGTCAGCGCCTCCAGGAAAGCCTGGAGGTCCTGCTTCTCGACCTCAGTCAATTGCAAAGGCTTGTCGAGCTTCGCGTCGCGACGCAGGGCGCCGGTGACGCGGGCGTCGGGGTTGTCGTAGTAATCGATGACTTCGCGCAAAGCTGCGAACATGCCGTTGTGCATGTAGGGAGCCGTTATTGCGACGTTGCGCAGTGTCGGAACCTTAAACAGGCCCGCATCGGCCTCGATTCGCGTCACGTCGCCGCGGCCGCGGTCGTTCAAGTCCTTGCCATTGAACAATCCGATATTCTCGAAGCGATCCGAGGTGAAGTCCTCGCCTGAATGACACGTGGCGCAGTTGGCTTTGCCGATGAACAGCAGCCGGCCGCGCTTCGCGGCATCGGTCATCGCCGCATCGTCGCCTTGCGAGTAGCGGTCGTACGGGGAATTGGCGGTTTCGAGCGTCTTCTCAAACGCGGCGAGTGCGCGCCCCAGCGACTTTGCAGTGGCGGGACCGCCATAGAGTTCATTGAACGCTTTCGCATACTCCTGATCGGCATTCAGGCGCTCGATCGCGGTCGCCATCGGCAGGTTCATCTCGATGGGGTTTTCGATGGGAAAGATCGCCTGCTCTTCGAGCGCTCCGGCGCGTCCGTCCCAGAAGAATGTCACGCGTGCTGTCGAGTTCATGACGGACGGTGTATTGCGCGTGCCTTCCTTCCCGCCGACGCCCTTGCTGACTTGGGTCGTGTCGGCAAAGGCATGTTCCGGCTTATGGCAGGAGGCGCAGCTCACCGTCCGGTCGCTGGAAAGCAGCGGATCGAAGAAGAGCCGCCGGCCGAGTTCGGCACGCGCTTCCGGCGCCTGCGCCAGGGCGCCCGGCATGACAGCGCCCAGCAACACGACCGCGGTGATCGCCGCGCGCATCAACGTAGATCGATGGCGAACGTCTCTCGAACGAGAACGCACAGCCCATCCTTCTCCTGACACGTCTGGGCGTCGATGCGTCCCTTCACGCTGCCTTCGTTCTTGAGCAAGCGCGCCTTCTGGCGGAACTCGGCATGGCCCGCGAAGTAGCTGTATTCGGTGCCGAAGGTCTGGTCTGTGCGCCGCTGCGACTTTATGGCCTGCAGGGGTGCCGTGATCTCTATGGCATCGCTCGACTCGAAGCTGACCTTGGCGGGGCGAGGTCCCAGTTCTGCCTTGAAGTCCGATGCGTAGAGAATGAAGCCGTCCGGGAGTTCGGCCGTGAAGACGAGTTCGATCTCATCGCCACTTCTGGCCGAGGCAGGTTCCACACGCCAGTGCCACTGCAGATCCGGATCATCGCTGGCT
>JAIBJL010000106.1 GCA_020029545.1 Gammaproteobacteria bacterium | reverse complement strand
GGTTGGTGAAGCGCTCAAAGCGCTGGTGGAGGATATCGAGCACGGCCGCAGGGACGGTAGCAAGATCACTCATGTCGATTCGGAAGGAATCCTGTGTCTAAAGTGGCCTGATGCGTTCAAGGGGTACGGACTGGAGAACAAGACGATCCTCGACGAACTTGGACGAAGAAACTGGCTGGTGGTCGATCCCATGGCACCATTCAGAAAAGTTGCCGAGCTTCAGGTCGGTATTGGAGCCCCTTGGAAGATACTCCGCCTCCAGCCGGTCGTAGCGGCAATGATGGACATCAATAGGGCAAAGAGTACGTCCAAAAAAGCTTCGAAACCGGTGCCCAAGTCAGAATCCAAACCTGTAGCGAAGGTCGAAACGACGGAAAAGGACGCGACAGAACCTCTACCTTCGGTAACTCATCCTGTCCTCCCGATGGTTTCCTCGAAGGAGGAGGGCGCCGTAGAAAAGATGGTTGCCCGCCAACGTGCGCTGCTTGAGGATGTCGTGCGCGTGCTTCGGCAAGCGGTGAACGATGGGACGTTGGCTGCCGATCACGAAAACGGCTATCTGCTGATCAATGTCCGGGATGCCGAGGCAGTGCTGAAAGCCGGCATCAAGGCGTCACGCTCGCAAATTTTTGGCTTGAAGGGCATCGATCCTGATCGATTCACGACAGAGGACAGAAAACCGAAGGTGTATTTTCGGATTCGAGCGTAACGGGCACCGAGGTTTCTGTTCAAATATTAACTACCGCTCGATACAGTTCAGTGGTATTCGGCATATCGGCAAAGCCGCCGTCCTTGTGTACTTCGCGATACGGCCGCTCAAAGCTAGGCAGCGGCCGTTAGGTGCCTATGAGTTTGGGGGCGTTCAAGCCAGACTTTTGAGTGAGTGGTTCAGGCGTAAAGGGCAATCTCTTTGCAGTCGAGGCCGTGTCGGCTTACTAGCGGCGCCTGCTTCGCCCCGGCCATGGCAGTTCTCCCGTTAGTTCAGCCAAGCCCCCATCGTCTTCGACACGTGCGCCGAAGCGATTTACCTCCACCGTTGGCAATTCGTCACTGTCGAACCATAGCAGTGAGATGGTGGTGTCGGTGCGCTGGTAATGCCTTGAAAGTTCCCAGAGATCAAGGCCTTGTTCCCAGTTGTCGAACCAGACGTCCTGTGAAACCTCCCCCGTCTCCGTGGCACTATTTCCTGAGGAGCGGATTCGGTGAGCCACGGAGCCCGCTGGAATCGCCGACCTGGGAGGTATCCATGCTCCTGCTTGCCGCAACGCCGTGGAGCGTGCGGCATATCGCACTGCCCCGCGCTCCATGGTGACGAATGCGCAGGGCATATCGCTGAGACTGGCGAACCTTGACGCCGCTGCTGGGAATGATGCGCAGAACATATCGGCCATGTGTTGGATAAGCTCGGGGGATGGCTCTTCTTTGGGTGCAGCGGACAGCCACTGCTGATATGGCATCAGCAGTTCAGCGGCAAACGTATCGCAGGCGATCTCATTCGGATGTCGTTTTGCATAGGACCACGAAGGTACTTCCTCGTGACTTGAGTCCAAGCCGAGCACGATATGCGCTATTTCGTGGCAGACAGTGAAGCGCTGGCGCTCGTCAGTTTCTATGGAGTTCACTGTGATGATGTGCTTACCGTTTGGTTTGGTAACCGTATAGCCAGACTCCCCTTCGCCAAGCTCATCCTTCTTGACCTTGGCGTTAGCTGCTGTCACATAGGGGGACAAGTCTTCCCGGATGTTCGAAACATCGACATTCGCAACAAACGCTCTTGCTTTCTGTCTGACATCCGCATCGTCCATATTCAGTCGTCCTCGTCGTCGAAGGCTTTTTTGATTCGAGCGATCAGCGTCGCGGGGTCAGGCCTCGCATTTCCCCGATGCCTAACTCCAGCTGCGGTCGAAAAAATATCGATGCTGATTGAGGGGTCATGTAGCACGAATTCAACAAGGTTTGGATCAGCGTCGGCATGGTCAACCAGCCACATCAAAAGTGCTGCATCTCTTTCTCCTGGTTTGAGAACCCTCAACAGCTTCGCAACCAAGTCTTGGGATGGGTTTGTCTTCTCGCCGGTCTCAAGACGGTGGATATAAGCATGATCAACTGACGACAGCTGGCCGATTTCACGCAGGGAAAGAGTTCTGCGTTCGCGTAGCGTCTTGAGGGCGACGCCTAGGCCTGTTTGCGGCATGAGTTCTGATCCTCGCGAATACGGGGGGGGGAGAGAGCCAAGTCATCTGCTACCTCTCCGCATCTGGTTGATGTTCAAAGGCGTGCGCCGCATGCTAGTTGCACCGGTGTCCGTGTTCTGATACATTGTTGTCTAGCCAGACAACGGACGTAGGTTTTATAACTGCTCCAGATTGGATTGGCTCGACCTTCCCGTTGTCTGCATGAGCAACGTATTGTGCTACAGCAGGTGGTCTTTGACAACCCACCCAGCCTAGCAGCTGGGGCTTTGACAGTTCCACTGTAGGAGATCCATCATGGCAGGCAAGAATCAGCATGTTGTCCCTCACCAGGACGGCTGGGCCGTCAAGGGCGCCGGCAATCAGCGGGCAACCTCGGTGCACGACACGCAGCAACAGGCGATCGACGCAGCGAGGGACATTGCACGCAACCAGCAGTCCGAACTCGTCATCCATCGTCCGGATGGCCGTATCCGTGACAAGGATAGCCACGGCAACGACTCCTTCCCGCCGAAGGGCTGAAGTGCCATGACGGGTATCCCTACCTACCATGTGCTTGCCTTGTCAGGGGGCGGTTATCGCAGCCTGTACACGGCGACAGTTCTTGCCGAACTCGAAACTGTGCTGGGCCGTCCTATTGCTTCGCACTTTGATCTGATTTGCGGCACATCAGCAGGAGGGATGCTGGCTTTGGGGCTGGCTGCGGAAATTCCGGCCCAAGAGCTTAAAGCACTGTTTGAAGACGAAGGCAGCCGCATCTTTGGTTGCCGCAGCCTTCCACGGCGGCTTCTGGGATTCTGGCTGACCGCAAAGCATGACTCGGCGGGACTTCGGGAAGTGCTGACCGAACGCTTCCAAGGGACCACGATAGGCGACCTGAAGCATCGTGTTCTCGTGCCGGCAGTCAACTATTCGACGGGGCGCGGGCAATTCTTCAAGACACCTCACCATCCTTCGTTTGAGTTGGATCACCGCATGAGGATCATCGATGTTGCGTTGGCGACCGCCGCCGCGCCCGTCTACTTTCCTTTGGAGCGCAACGACCGCGGTGTCTTCGCGGACGGGGGGCTTGTGGGCAACGCGCCCGGCCTGTTCGGATTGCACGAAGTCAATACGTTCCTGGCACCAAAGCAGAACGCGCTGGTTCGGGTTCTCTCCATCGGCACGATGACGATCGGCGCGACCGTTCGCGGTGGCGCTAGCCTTGACCGCGGGTTCGGCAAGTGGCGCGGGGGACTCTTCGACCTCGTGATCTCCGCTCAGGAATCTTCGGTGGACTACATGCTGCGGCAGTTGTTGGGAAGCGACTACTTTCAGATCGATGACAAGGCGACGCCGGATCAAAGCAAGGATGTGAAGGCACTGGATCGGGTTTCCATTGGCGCAACGAACACGCTCAAGGATCGCGGTAACCACGCGGCGCAGCGCGCGCTCGGCGATCCTCTTTTCCAACCGTTTAGAGCGCATCAGGCCGGCGCACCAACCTTTTATCACGGCCCCAATAAGAATGTTCCGGAGGCCGCATGCTGAACCTCAGCCCGCTTTTCTTCACCACCGTTGATGACGAATCCTGCATGCATGACGAGTTGGATCTGACGCCTGAACAACGCGTCTGGATTGCCAGCGCACGCGCAAGTGTCCGGGACTGCCTGCGCACAGGCATCCCCCGAGTGCTGAAGGCAAGCGGATACACGGAAGAGGTGCCGCAACCGCGCTTCTTCACGCAAGGGTCGTGGGCGTACAAAACGTTGAACTCCCCGGCACAACGACCGCAGCAGGCGGATGTCGATGACGGCTGCTATCTGCCAATGAGTTTCGTCTCACAGACGAAGCGTCCGAGCACCGCAACGACGGTCTTCTTCTCCGCTGCGGAAGAAGCCTTGAGGCCGCTGGTTGAGGAAAAGCAGTGGAAGCTCGTCACCGACAAGCCGACTTGCATCCGTATCGTCATTTCAACGCATGCCCACATTGACATCCCGCTGTACGCGATCCCCGACCAAGAATTCGTGAGTCTGGCAGAGGCCTCGATGAGGCGATATGGCTATGACTCGGTGATGGACGCAGTGATTAAGGCGGAGAGGGATGCATGGACGGCGTTGCCTCGCGACAAAGTGCTCCTGGCTCATCGTGAATGCAACTGGATGCCCTCCGACCCCAGGCCCGTGAAAGAGTGGTTTCTGGGCGAAGTGGATGCCAAGGGGGAGCAGTTCCGCCGCGTGGTTCGTTACTTGAAGGCGTTCCGCGATTGGAGGTGGGCCAGCGGTGGGCCCGCTTCCATTCTGTTGATGGCGGCTGCCGCGCCGCTTTTTGAAAAGCGTGATCGGCGTGACGACATCGCCTTATTGGATGTCGTCGCTGCCCTTCCAGCCCGGTTGCGTGGCGGAGTGAACAACCCTGTGGATGACTCCGAATCGCTCACGGAGCGACTTGGCCAAGCGGGTGTCGAAGAGGCGGCAAAGGCGTTCGAAGAATTTGAGAAAGTGCTTCGCGGAGCAACCGGTGCCGGCAGTCCTTCACAGGCCTGTATCTGGGTGCAAGGCCAGTTCGGCCCGCGCTTTCCGAACGAGCCGGATCGGGTCAAGGTGGTATCTGTCGCCGCCACCATTGCCGCAGCTCCCGCAACAGCCGGCCCGAGCGAACTTGTTGGGCGAACTAAGGCCGGATGAGTAGCGCCGCTGCGATCGCAGATGTGATCGACGCCTTCAAGCAGCGAGGCTTCGAGTTTGTTGGCAAGACGGATGACGGCTGGTTCACGCTGCGTGGGCGATTGTCCCAGCCCCAGGGGGACAAGGATTGTCCGTGCGAAGTCGAGCTTGACCCAACGTTCGTCGACTTGCCTCGCATTCGGCTGCTGGAGATCCCTCCTGACCTGCCCGCAGCGGTTCCCCATCTTGGCGCTGATGGCGGGATTTGCTATCTTGCCAAGGGCACGGTCGTTCTGGATATCTATGATCCCGTCGGACAGTCGCTGGCGTGCCTGCAACGCGCCGCTGTCGTGTTCGGACAGATCGTAAAAGGGGAGATGGTCGAAGATCTCGCGGAAGAGTTCTTCGCCTATTGGGATGGTTGGCTTTGTTTCGTGGACATGCAAGGTGAGGACTTAGGGCGACAGAAATGCATAGTCGCGCAGGCCAACGGGAATCCTTTGTGGTTTATCACCGACAACGAAGATCGAACAACTAAGAAGCTAAAGTCGCTCGGCTACCAAGCTACTGACAGAACGGTGCTGACTTACCGGGTAAAAACTGGTGCTCAACCCCGACCTTTGACCAACAGTTGGCCTCCTGAAACAGTTGGGGATATGTTGGCATGGCAAGGCAACCTTGACCCTCGGTGCCGGCGCAAGATTCACGAGCGCATCAAGGAGGGAAAAAGGAAACAGGCCAACGGCGTACTGATCGTCATCGAATCGCCGTTAATGACCTATGGCTTTGTGGTTCTCTATGACCACCAACGTCCGGTCCAGAAGAGCAAGCTCGCAGATCGCAGGGATCTGAGCTATGGGTTGAAGGTAATGCCAATCTCAGTTGTCAGAATCGACGATCGATACCTTGCTCAGCGGAACATACCCAAGTCAAAGACGCTGGCAGGTAAAAAAATTGCGATAGTGGGTTGCGGAACGATCGGCGGATATCTGTCGGATATGCTGGTCAAGGCCGGGGCGGGAACATGCGGCGGAAAACTTACGCTCGTGGATTTCGATAGTCTTCTTCCGCAAAACATCGGGCGCCATCGCCTGGGATTCCCGGACCTCCTGTCGAACAAAGCAGAGGCCATGGCGAAAGAGCTTTGCCGCTTGGCGCCAGGTGCCGAGATTCGTGCACTCCCCGTGGATGTCAGGCAAGCCCAATTGGGAGAGCTGGACCTGCTCATAGATGCCACCGGGGAAGAATCCCTCGGGCATTGGCTGGCCGGCCGCTATCCGCCTCCGATGCCGATGCTTTCGGTCTGGATCGAGGGGCCGGGAACGGCTGTCCGTGCGCTCCTGAAGACCAACGCATCTGGTGCGTGTTATCGCTGCCTGTGGCATAGCAACAGGAGAGGCGAACTCCGCTCCACCGTTGATCCTCTTCCTGCCATATTGGCGGGGCATGGATGCGAGGGCTTGTACGTGCCATTCCCCGCTTCGGTGTCGGTGAACGCTGCCAGCCTAGGCGCTGAGGTGACCCTTGACTGGGTCAACGGCGTTTATTCCCCTGCGCTACGAACCAGGATGATCGGCGGCGCCTATCGACTTGCGACACCCGATTGCGATCCACTTCGGGATCGGGAGTGTCCCCTATGCAATTCATGAGTTCCTGGGCGACCGATGATAAAAGAACGCTGCTGCATTTCTCGCCGGCCACGATGGAGACGTTCTGTCTGCATGTTCAAGCCAGTGATTCCGACTGCGAAGCTGGTGGACTTCTGCTCGGTTCGGTTCATGGAGCCCATATGCTCATCGAGCAAGCGACGGTTCCTACGGCATGGGATAAACGGTTTCGCTTCCTGTTTGAGCGGATGCCATTTGGCCACGAAGCAATCGCTCTGTCTCGTTGGACGGCGAGTCAGGGAACCGTTCGATACTTGGGCGAATGGCACACCCATCCGGAAGACTATCCACAACCTTCTGGTCTCGATAGATCGGAATGGAACCTCTTATCAGCGAAGCGTCGGGACAAGAGACCTATGTTGTCTGTCATCGTTGGGCGAAAATCCATGTTTGTTGAATTAGTGCCGAGTTCAGGACGCGGTTCGGTGCTTACGCCTGTCGAATAGGGCACAAACCAATGGCGTACCGGCATTCCAGTCTCGATCAGATGTCCGGCAGGGGCACCGTCAGCGACCAGCTGGGCGATTTGATCGCCGTCATCGACGGACGAGACGATCTGATCTCAGAATGTTTGCAGGGTGCGGCCGAATTGCGCTGCTTCTTGCGCGAGAACACGCGTGCGTTGCTTGCAACGCACGCCTTCCACGACGCATTGGCTGGTCATCTGCCCGGTGATGTCGCGAGTCAAGCCGGCCTGCCTGATCTGCTGGCGAAGCTGCACACTATCGCGGACCTGGAGTAAGGGAAAATGGCATTCAACGATTTCGACATGAAGCGCATTGAGAAAGCGACGGATGCATTCCTCGCGAAGCGTCGGCCTCCTGCGCACATTCGTGCCGACCTCGACATCGGCTATCGCATTTCCGGGCAAAGCGTCGAGATACTCGAAATTCGTTCGCAATGGGATGATCGCAGCATTGTCCATCAGCACCCGATCGCCAAGGCAACCTATGTGCGTACCCAGAATCATTGGACGGTATTCTGGATGCGCGCGAGCCTCAAGTGGCAAAGCTACGAACCGGTGCCGACTGTCGCGTCCATCGGCGAATTCCTGCAAGTCGTCGATGCCGACGCGCATGGCTGCTTTTTCGGCTGACCAGCGATATGGCGACTATCCGTAGCCAGGAATCGCGGAGATGTCGCAGAGCCAATCCCGTTTTTTTGCTGACGTAAGATGATCGCATGTCCCGTCGCCAAAGCATCCAAACGCAGTCCGTAGCGCATCCGAGCATGTCGGAGGAAGTCGAAACCTACCTGAAGAGCGGGGGCCACGATCCGAAGTTCGAAGCCTGGCCGGGCAGCGGATTCTTCGACCGATCACAAAACGGAAGCAAGGAAATGCGCGAGGCGTTGGTCGCAGAAGTGCTGGCAAGAACGCAGGATCGCCCTGCCACTGCGCTTCCCGACGATCTGGATATTCTCCAGTTCACACACCAGAAATTCAGCGGCATGGTGAAGGGGCTTTTCCCCAAAATTGAGCAGGCGATCGTCCTTTCCATGCTTGAACGCTCCGTGATATTCCTAACGCCAAGGAACATCGTCCCGGTTCTGCGGGAAATGCCTTGGCTCGGTACGGCATGGGACTTGGCCAACCTCTATCTGGCCAGCCACTCAGCGGAGTTGCTGTCGGACGAAGCTCTTCCGATCCTTGGATTGAGCATCGAAACGACCTGCTATGTCTCGACAGACTATTTCCGCTCAGCGAATCCCTTCGACGATTTTGTCCTGCATGAAGCCGCGCATGTCTTTCATAACTGCAAACGCGAGACTCTGGGGCTGTCCCATTCACGGCATCGGGAATGGTTGCTCGAGATCGAGTATCGGAAGCGCGAAACCTTTGCCTATGCCTGTGAGGCATACAGCCGCCTACTTGAACTGGGGCGTAATTCAAAACATCGCCAAGACTTGTTGAGCGAATTGGCTGCAACCCCGTTGCCCAACGATGAACGCGTGGACGGTGCGGAGTATCTCGACATTCTTGCCGAAGCCGTAACCGCCAGAAATGGCTGGAAGCGCATCCTCGCGCGATGCTCCCCGTCCAGAGTTCGCAACCAGACAATTCCGACGCCTACATCGTAGTTCGTTTCCTCTCCGTAGCGCCCCGTCGAGTCGCCAGCGACCGTAGCTGCTACAGGTAGCCGAAATGCGCCCGAAAAGTGCGCATTTCAAAAATCCAGAGGTGTTCCCCCCAGCCAGAATCGCCCCTTATGTGGTCTCTGGTTCGCATTCTCCTTGTGCTTTTCACCTGTACGACATTTTCTGCGTTCGCTGCGGAATTGGGTGTCGTCGGCCCGACCTATGAGATCGCGGAACCGGATTTGATCGAGGTCATCCAGGCCCGATTGAAGCAAATGGAAAAATCCGGTGAGCTGGCGCGCAAGCAGACTGAATATCGCGACAAGGTGATCGGCGGTATCGAGGCGCCCAAGGTTGTTACTGGCGTCAAGGCCACCGATGCACCCCGCACCTACCATGTCGATCCGACCTTGACCGTGGATCGGGATATACGCAATGCGGAAGGCACCTTGCTTTTCGCTCGCGGCATCAAGGTCAATCCGTTCGATCATGTTTCCCTGACCCGAAAGCTGCTGTTTTTCGACGGGCGTGATAGTCGGCAGGTGGCCTTTGCCAAGCTTCGTCTGGGCGAGGGGGGCGGGAAGAACAAACCGATCCTGGTGGCTGGAGAGCCCCTCAAGCTGATGCGGGCCTGGAAGCAGACGGTGTATTACGACCAGGGCGGATCGTTGGTTCGGCGACTGGGGATTCGCCAAGTGCCGGCGATCGTCAGCCAGGATGGCAAGAGATTGCGGATCGATGAAGTCCGCCCGTAGCCTCGCATTCCTTTCGGTCATTCTGCTCGGCGAGCTTTTCTTGCGCCCAGCCTTTGCTACGGCAACCTGTACCGGGCGGTTTGCCAATCCGATTACGGACATCTGCTGGAGCTGCCTGATGCCGCTCCGATTTGGCGGCCTCGATCTGGTTTCCCTCGATCAGGAAGACACTCCGAATCCGGGTGGATCCCCCGTCTGCCTCTGTCCATCGCAATTGCGTGTCGGCTTCAAGGTCAGCTTCTGGGAGCCGGTTCGGCGCGTGGATGTGGTGCGCCGCCCATTCTGCATGACCAGTCTTGGTGGTATCGAACTCAATCCCGGCTTCGATGCGCCGCGCGGGTCCCGCTTCAGCCAGGACAGCACCGCAACATCGTCGTTTTATCAGGTGCATTGGTATGTCGATCCAATCATCTTCTGGCTCGAAGCGATCTTCGATAACGCCTGCCTGGAACAAAGTTCATTCGACGTGGCGTATCTCACCGAACTCGATCCCATGTGGAACGACGACGAGCTGACCTTCATATTCAATCCAGATGTTGCCTTGTTCGGCAATCTCCCGGCACGAGCCGCCTGTGCCGCGGATTGTGTCTCGGCAACCGCCGGCTTTCCGTCGAACGCCTTGTTCTGGTGTGCCGGATGCCAGGGCAGCTTGTATCCACTCAACGGAAACGTGCAAGCGCATATCGGTGGGGTACAGGCTTCCAGCCTGGAAATGACGCGGCTGATCGCCAAGATGCACCGCGAAGGTCTGATGTGGGCAGCCTCCGGCGAGGACGGTCTGTGCGGTTACTACCCGCAGCCGATCATGGACAAGACCGGCTACAAGTACCAAATGCTGTATCCGGTTCCGCAAACCACGAAGATCGCCGGGAAGTGCTGCCAGCCCTTGGGACGTTCGACGATCCTGTGGGGTGCCGGGAAGGAATATCCGTTTGAGGGCGAAGACTTCGCCTACATGGTGTTCCGCAAGCGCAACTGCTGCCAGGGAGCCTTCTGACGCCATGAACGGCTCTACGCGCACCTTTCCCGTCGCCATATGCCTTTGGGTTTGCATGGCTACTCAAGCCTGGGGACAGGCAGCGTTACCGACTGATTACGACATGCGACTGGCCAGGCAGCGCATGGAGGAAGCACTTGGTTCCGGCAAGCTGCCCAAGGACTTCGGTGCGCCTTCAGTCCCCAAGGTCGAGTCCTTGCCCAAGCCAGAGGCAAAGCAGGCCGATATTGCCAAGATCGCCGAAGGCTACCGTCAGTTTCCGGCCACAAGCACTCGGCCGAGCGCATCAGACTCGCCGGAGTTGATGATTTTTGTGTCCTTCTCGATGCCTCGGGAATCTCTGGAGCGAATCGTCATCCAGTCGGAAAAGTCGGGTGCGGTTCTGGTGTTGCGCGGTTTCAAAGGCAATTCGATGGCACGGATGGGCGAGGAAATTGCCAAGCTGATCGGCAAGCGCAACGTCACTGCCATCATCCACCCACCGGCGTTCACCCAATTCAAGGTGACGCAGGTCCCGGCGCTGGTGCTGGCCAAACCAAGCCAGGCAACCCGGATTGGTACGGATGGCTGCGCGGCCCCGACGAGTTACATCAAGGTCGACGGCGATGTCACCCAGGACTACGCCCTTGATCTCATCGAGCGTCAGGCACCGACTTGGGCCGATGCGGCTCGACGTTTCTCGGCCAGGCTGGCGGGCCGCATGCCATGAGATTCCTCTGGCTACTCTATCTCGTCAGCGGAATAACGTCGGTATTTGCTCAGGGCTATGACGCCAGCACCGCCTTTGGCGATGGAAGGTCGCTCGGGTCAGGAGCGGTGGGCGGCGCATTTCAGGGAATCGGCACCGGTAATGCGACAACCATTGTTCCGGGCTATGGCCAGAGCGCAAGCCAGACCCAGTATTTCCAAGGGGGCATGGGGCAGCTTTCCGGCCCCGGGGTCGCCAAGGTGACGGATTGTTCCAGCCAGGCTCCGGATGCGGACGCCTATCGACGGCAGGAGTGCGATGCCGTCAATTTCGTTGCCCGGAATCCCAGTGTCAGGCCCGCATTCTCGATCGACCGGGCCACGGATCCTCTGATCAGTCGCGCCAACGCGATCGCCAGCAATCCCGCACTGCAATTCACCGGAATCAACGTGGGTTCCAGCACGGAATCCTGCCGGGTGGTGACGGATACGACCCCCGCGACTTTTACGACGGAAATCTGCACCGAGTATCGGCCGGTGACCAGCAATTTGTGCACGACCGTGCGCCAGATCACGGTCGATCAGTATCACCTTTACCAGTGCGTCGAGCAGATGCAGACGCTGAGCAATGCAACGTGTTTCATCGGTCGGCAGATTGCGGTGAATACCGCCTACAACTACCAGTGCAACCAGACCGTTCAAGGCTACGAGACCTTGAGTTGTCGCCGCGGCGTTTCGGCGACAGTGGGTTTTGGTCAATGCACGCCCGGCGCATGGCTTGGCCGAACCGCGTTCATGGACTGCAGCTGGTGTGTCGATCCCTACATGGCCATGAACATTTTCTGCGGAAGCGATGGCCACTCCTATGTCGTCGAGCCATACCGCTCCTACGACGGCGTCAATCGCTACGACTACAACTGGATCGGCTATCCGTGGGATGGCAGCTATGGCCGGTTTCCGGTGGCGGTTGCCCCAGGCCAATCCGTCACCGATTACTACGTCAGCAATCTCGGTTTCGGTTGCAACCTGTACGTCTACTTCAGCGTCAGCTGCAACTCGACGACCTGTACACCGTCCATGCGGAATGTGAGTTCCGGGTGCAATTCCTCGGGTGGAACGGGTACTGGGGCCGCCTTGCAACTCCCCATGTCGAAGACGGTCAGCAGCTGGACCTCGAATGAGTGCGCCACCTTGCAGCAGCGGGCAAGATGAGAAACGTCCACCGATACGTGCTGGCGATTCTGCTCGTTCTCGGCGGGTATGCGTACGCCGGCGATTGCCGGTTGGAAAGTTCGACCTGCGTGGATAGCAC
>JAIBJL010000407.1 GCA_020029545.1 Gammaproteobacteria bacterium | reverse complement strand
CGTCGACCGGCGGCAATCCACGCGCCCCGGAAGGCACGCCGCCACCGGCGACGCCACCGCCACAGAACCTGACGCAACAGCATTCGCAGATGGCGAATCTTGCCTGCTATCCGGGGCTGGCACTGCCGAATGGCTTCGCCGCAAACGGTACGCCGACCAGTATCAATTTCATGTCGCAGCCGTTCGGCGAGGCTGCGCTGCTCGCGCTGGCGAAACGCTACCAGGACACCACCGGGTTCAATTTGAAGCAGCCAACGCTGAGCTGACTTTCGACCGGTGATCAGCACAGCGTGACAACAAACCCACCGGCGGTTCTTTCGATATGGCACACGATTCATGCACCGAACGAACAAGTCGCGCCATTCGACCCAGTCAGTCATTACGGAGATCAGTTCATGAAAGTCACGCGGCGTGAGTTCACCGCCATGGCGGCAGGGGCAGTTGCGGCGCAGACGATCGCGCGTGTGAGTGTTGCGGCGGCGGCAGGCGACCTCACGGAGTTGTCGCTGAGCGAAGCAGCTGCGCGCGTGCGCGCCGGCAGCGTTTCTGCAACCGCTTTGACCGAGGCGTGCCTGGCGCGCATTGCCGTGTACGACGCCAAGCTCGATGCGTTCATCACGGTGATGAAGAATCAGGCGCTTGCGCAGGCGCGACAGCTCGATGCCGAACAGAAGGCCGGCAAGCTTCGCGGTCCGTTGCATGGTGTGCCCCTCGCCATCAAGGACATCATCGACACGGCAGGCGCACGCACGACCGGCGGCAGCGCGTTGTTCGAAGATCGTGTGCCAGCGGAGGATGCAACGGTGGTTGCGCGGCTCGTGGCAGCCGGCGCCGTCATTATCGGCAAGACCAACACGCAGGAATTCGCGATGGGCGGCGGTGAGACATCCTTTTGGGGCCCGGCGCGCAATCCCTGGAATCTTGCGCACAATACCGGCGGTTCTTCGTCCGGGTCCGGCGCCGCGGTCGCCGCATTTTTGAGCTATGGCGCACTCGGTACCGACACCGGCGGTTCCGTGCGCATGCCGGCCTCGTACTGCGGCATCGTCGGCCTGAAGGCCACCTATGGTCTGGTGCCGATCAAAGGGATTCTGCCGCTGACGATGTCGATGGATCATTGCGGACCGATGACCCGCACGGTCGAAGACACGGCGCTGATGCTCAACGCGATGGCGGGCTACGATCGGCTCGACATCACCAGCGTCGAGCATGCGAAAGAGGACTATGTCGCGCAGCTTGCACAACCCATCGGCAGCCTGCGTCTGGGCATGCCGGTGGGATATTTCGATGGTCTGGACCCGGAAGTGGGGCAGGCGGTCGAAACCGCCATCAATCTGTTGGCGAAACTGACGCGAGGGGTGACTGAGGGCACGCTGCCGCCCGTCACGCATCTCGCCAATCTCGGTGGACTGGGTGAGACGCTCGCCTGGCACGAGCCTTACTTCAAGAACGCGCCCGGCAAGTACATGCTGACCGAGCGCCGCCGCCTGCAATCGATCGCCGATGCGGAACCGAAGGCGGTCGATTACATCCGCGCCAAGTGGGAGATCGAGACCCTGCGCCGCAAGGTGGACGACTCGTTCGCGCAGTTCGATCTGGTCGTCATGCCGACACAGCGCATTGTGGCACCGTCGCTCAACGAACTGCTCAAGCGCGCCGCGGACACGGCGCCTGCCGACCCGCGCGTGGTTTCCAACTGCCAGCCGCTGAATGTCATGGGCATTCCCGCGGTGTCGATTCCTTGCGGTTTCAGCAAGAGTGGCCTGCCTATCGGCTTGATGATCGCGGGCCCACGCTTCTCGGAAGGCAAGGTGCTGGCGCTCGCACAAGCCTATGAGAAGGCGACACCGTGGCATTTGCGCAAGCCGCCGCTGACGCCCTCAACCGCGAAGCCGCCGGTATCGGCGGCCTGATCGATTGTCGGATCAACGCAGTGTTGCCCATTGGGCAAGACCATCCGGTCTGCCGTTGTTGGTGTGGAAAAGGTCCCTTGAGTTGTTCCGCTAAGCAACGCTGCTTCAATGAGGGCATCGGATAACGGGCGAGCACCACCGGCCCCGCGGGTAGGTAGACGGCACGGCCTTCGTCAGGTCTCGGCCAGTACCGTTCATCCAGGGCGCAGCGGTGAACGGACATGCACATGTCGATTGCAGGCCGATGGACCCTCTGTGATTCTGTCCTGCCAGTGAGTTGAAGTTCTCCCTCGTTCATGAATCATCCGGACCTGGCAGGCCCGATTTGCTTCGACCCGAGCCCCAGGTCCCCACGCCCAGGCCCGATCTATTTTTTCTCCACCACTTCCCCCGCCAGTGGCGGCAGCAGCGGCGAGGGCTTGCGCAGCTTGCTCGCCTGTTCGTACGCGTACGCATAGCCGATCAAACGGCCTTCCTCATAGGGACGGCCGAAGAACGAGATGTCCATCGGCAGGCCCTGCGTGCCATAGCCCATCGGCACGACGATCCCCGGAAATCCCACCGTGCTGTAGCCCGCCAGAATGGCCGGTTGCTGGCGCTCGGATTTGACGAACGTCGGATCGTCGACCTGGTACGCAGGATTGCTGATCGGCGGTGCGAAGCTGCTCTGATAGGGGAACACGAGTGCATCGACGCCGTGCTGCTCGAACAACGCAAGCTTGGCTTTGGTCGCCCCCGGAAGAATATTGTTGATCAGATCCTGGTAAGCAGGATCGCTGGTCGATGTCGTCATCGATGTCTTGAGCAGACGCATCACGCTCTCTTCGACGGGCAATGGCGACTTGTTGACGACGGTTTCGTTGATCTTCACGAAATCAGCGATGGTCTTCGGTACGTCCGGGCCCAGTGTCGCGAGATATTTCTCCCAGTCGGCGCGGAATCGATAGTCCGACAGCTTGCGGATGTTGCGCCCGCCTTCGCCAAGATAGGCATTGACGAAATCAGGCGTGAGCGTGATCTCTACCGTCTGCGCGCCCAGCGATTGCATTTTTGCGATGGCTGCTGCTGCGAGCTTGTCGATCTCCGGATCGCCGCCGAAAAAATCGCGCACGACGCCCAGCTTGGCACCCTTGAGCGCATCGGCCTTGAGATACTTCGTGTAGTCGATCTGCGGCTTGCCATGCTTCAGTGCGCCAGGCTCCTGCTTCGCGATCTCGTTCCACACCTTGACGCTCAGTGGATCTGCGACATCGGGGCTCGCGATCACGTTCAGCATGGCCGCAACATCGCTCACCGTGCGAGCCATCGGTCCGGCAGAGTCGAAGTTCAGATTCTTCGGCGCGATACCGTCGCGGCTGATGAGCCCGGTCGTTGGTCGCAAACCGACGATGCCGTTGTAAGCAGCCGGCCCGCGTACCGACGTACTGGTATCGGTGCCCACGGCGAGCACCGCAAAGTTGGCGGCGATGGCTGCGCCTGAACCGCTGCTCGAACCCCCCGTGTGCCGCTTGAAATTGTACGGATTGATCGTCTGACCGCCGACCGAGTTATAGCTGCCGCCTGCAAACTCGCCCATCGCTGCCTTGCCGAGAATGACCGCACCGGCATCGCGCAGCGCCTTGGCAATATGCGCATCATCCGGAGGGATCGAGTTCTTCAGTACCGCAGAGCCGTTGCTGGTGGGCATGTCGTACGTGTCGACGTTGTCCTTCAGCAGCACGGGAATGCCGTGCAACGGTCCGCGAGCACCGCGCGTTTGGCGCTCCCGATCGAGCGCCGCAGCAGTCTTGAGGGCGTCCGGATTCAGCGTGAGGATCGAGTTGAGTCGCGGGCCGCCATCTTCATAGGCGGCGATTCTGGCGAGATAGAGCTCGACGAGCTTCGCTGAAGTGATCACGCCGGCATCCATTGCCGCATTGATGCTGGCGAGCGTCGCTTCTTCCAGCTTGAAGGACGCGGGGGCATCCGCAAGAGCGGGCGCGGCGATGCTCAGCACGGCCGCGCTGGCGAGGGTCGTGAAAATCGTTCGACGCAGCAGCGACATCATCGTCGGTTTCCTGATCTTGAGTGCCGAGGCGCGTACGCGCTCTCGGCTTCGCGTTGAGGTGGCTTGGTGTCGAGACGAACTGCAACGCCGCGCCCCCACCCGCATAGCGGCGAGCGCTCCGGCGCATCGGGCACGACGATTTTCCGCAAAGACAAATCAAGTAGGGTGATTCGACAGCGGTGCGTCTGGTTCAGGGGGTCGCTTCGGTAGCGACGCGACCCGCAGGCGTCTGTTCCTGAGTGATCCAGGATGCATCATGTTGAAACCTTCGATTTCGCTGCTGGTTGCTTTGATTGCAACCTGCAGCGTGCAAGCGGCGCCCGTTGCGCTGGAGTCCGCAACCATTGCGGACCTCAATGCCGCATTCAAAGCGGGCACATTGACATCGGAGCAACTGGTGCAGCTGTGTCTTGCGCGAATCGCGGCCTATGACGATCGCGGGCCAAAGATCAACGCGGTCATTGCAGTGCATCCGCAGGCGCTGGAAATCGACGAATTGATCGCGCGTTCGAATCGCGTCACCTCGCCGCGTGCGGACGGTGCCGGACCGAATGAAGGCCGCTGGA
>JAIBJL010000406.1 GCA_020029545.1 Gammaproteobacteria bacterium | reverse complement strand
AGGGTTGGCTGTTGATGGTGGTCGACCGCGCCACGGGTGACGTCGTGGCAGGCGAGTACGAATCCGAGCTGTGGATCATCAATGCCGGGCAGATCGCCAAGGGTCCGGTGTGCCGCGTGCAGATCCCGTTGAAGCAGAAGGGGCAGATCCACGGCTGGTGGGTACCGAAGGCCGAGCTGGATAAATCACATCACCGGGCGTAAACGACGCTCTCGTTCCGGCGAGAGCGCCTCCAGGTCATCACTATCCGTGTTCCGACCAGCCCCCGGCCAACACCTTGTACAGGGTCACGCGGACAGGAAATTCAAACCGCCGTTGCTCAGCTTGCTCTTACCTGGGTATTTCGCAGACCACTTCTTAATGTCCGACCACCGGGCCGGCAGCGCGCCTACAACCCACAGCCTATAGCCTTAACTTACGGTCGGCGCTGCTGGCGGTTCGGCGCCGAGCGCGACGGACGCTGATGATGCTGCCCCTGATTCGGCCGCGGCGCGACGTTGCCGTTCGGCGCGGGTCGCGATTGATTGCGGCCGCCGCCCGACTGCGCTCGTCGCGGTTGGCTGCGAGGATCGCGATAACGTTCTTCCTGATCCGGACGCGGTGGCGGCGCAGGGGCGAACGCGGGCACCGTCATGCGCGGAATCGGTTTGCGCAGCAACCGTTCGACATCCTTCAGCAGACCGTTCTCATCGGGCGACACGAGCGCCACGGCGATACCGGTGGCTCCCGCACGACCGGTGCGACCGATGCGATGCACGTAGTCTTCCGGCACGTTCGGCAATTCGTAGTTCACGACATGCGGCAGTTCCTTGATGTCGAGCCCGCGCGCTGCGACTTCAGTGGCAACCAATGCCCGAATCTCGAAGTTCTTGAAGCCCGACAATGCCTGCGTACGCGCGTTCTGGCTCTTGTTGCCGTGAATCGCGGCGGCGCGGATGCCGTCCTGTTCGAGTTGCTTGGTCAACCGATTCGCGCCGTGCTTGGTGCGCGTAAAAATCAGTACCTGCGACCAATCACCGTCCTGGATCAGATGCGACAGCAAGGCGCGCTTCTGGTCCTTCGCAATCAGGTACGCCTGCTGCTCGACGCTTTCGACCGCCGCATTGCGGCGCGCGACTTCGATCTCCACCGGCTGGCGCAACAAACCCTGCGCGAGAGAGCGGATATCGTCGGAATAAGTGGCCGAGAACAGCAGGTTCTGGCGCTGCTGCGGCAGCAGCCGAATGACGCGGCGAATGTCATTGATGAACCCCATGTCGAGCATGCGGTCGGCTTCATCGAGCACCAGGACTTCGACCTTGCTCAAATCGACAGTGCGCTGCTGCGCGTGATCGAGCAGACGACCGGGCGTGGCCACGAGAATATCCGTGCCCTGACGTAGATGATCTTTCTGCGGATTGATGCTCACGCCGCCGAACACGACGAGCGTGCGCAGCCGCAGGTACTTGCCGTAACTCTTGACGCTTTCGGCGACCTGCGTCGCGAGTTCACGCGTCGGCACGAGGACGAGCGCGCGCGGCGCATTGTTCAGGGGCTTGCCGGCCTGCAGGCGTTGCAATAGCGGCAAAGTGAAACCGGCGGTCTTGCCGGTACCCGTCTGCGAGCCGGCGAGAATATCGCGACCCGCCAGAATTTCGGGGATGACGCGCGTTTGCACCGGCGTCGGTTCCGTGTAGCCACGATCGGCAAGCGCACGGGTAAGTTCGGGGATCAACCCCAAAGCGTTAAATGGCATCGAATGAATTCCTCTACCAGCCTGCAGCGACACGTATGACGCTGGTCCAGTGAGGCGGGAGACTTGAGTCGCGACGGATGGCGTAAAAAACGCCGTGAAACGCTGCGAAAGATGAACGAGCTGACCGGACGAGAGCTTGTGTGGGCGCTACTGTACAGGGAATCGCGCGTTCTGTCCCGAGGATTTCTGCAATTCCGGGACGAGTGTCTGTTTCTTCACGGTCGTTGCGCCCGACATTGCTCCTGGCATAGGCAGAATGCAGCGACAGCAGACAGCCGCTTGCTTCAAGTCAGCCGCGTGCGCTCTTGTTTACAACGCGTGCAACGCTCGAGGCTGACCAGCTTGCCGCGCTTCACATCGAACTTGCGCTCACCGCTCACCTGCCATTTGTGAAACCCCGAACTGCAGAGCGTTTTGCCTTCGGCGCGCTTCTGCTTGACCTTGCGCAGACTGATGACGTTGGACATGGCGTGTGGCGTGGAAATATAAACTCGATAAACTCGACGACTCGCTGCATCAACCCGCTTGCTCCACCGAAGCAGCAACGGAGTGCAAACTTCCGGACCATCATTGCCTTATTGATGTTTCAATCCACGCCCTCCATTACTGAAGGGCGCGTACTCCGCAGCGCTGTATCGCTACCCAATCGCAGGCGATGCAGGCAGTGTATTCTCACAAGGCCTGCTCGGCGACGCGTTGAACCCGACCTACGGCACGTCGATCCGCAATCCAAGCTGTTCCCGCAGTTGCTGTGTAATTGTTATATCCAACGGCGGCGTCATGCGCCGACCGCTTAGTTCAATCTGCGCGACCAGCGCTTCGACCATTTCGCGCCCATCGACTTGATCAACTGCTTCCAACGGCGTCTTGCCCTGCAATGCTGGCAGCTTCTGGTGTACCCAATCCGCGTAATGTCGCGACATCATGTCCCGCAGTGCGCCCTGCACTTCCGGCAGATTCTGGAGGTCGTCCTGTTCCATTGCCGGCGCAGCCTCCTGCTCGTACTCCGCAAGCGCGTGTTGCAAGGATTCGAGTTCGGTAACGCGATAGCGAGCACGCTTACCCATCGCCTGCTCCACGAGACGTTTGCAATGCGCAGCGCGCTCGTCCGAGTTGACTTCTACGGTGAGCCGGCCGCCATCGATCACGATATTTCCCAGAGACGTATTGTCCCAGTGCTTGTGCAGCTTGTTGCCGCTCTTGAGCCAGGAAAACTCCACTCGCTGGAGTGCTCCATCCACGCCACGTTGTGCGTCGTCTAGTAGCGAATCGTCCGCAGCATCCAGCGCAAGATGTTTGAGTGCATCGAATGCTTCCTGCGGTGAATCGATATCGAAGATCAGACGTTGCGGAGATAACACATCACCGTCGGTATTGCATAGTTTCGGCTTGGGTGGATACAGAATCTGCAGTGTGAGGTCCAGAAACGATCCACGCAGCTCACCCTCGCAATCCTTCAGCAATTCGGTGGAGAACAGATCGTTGCTTGCGGCGATTTGCTTTCGCAACTCAATCAGTTCGAGCTTTTGCATCGGGCCGAAGGGAAGCATCGGACAAGCTTCCAGCATGACGATGCCATCCACTTGCGGCAGTAGCCCAAACAGGATCTGTCCTTGTTCCATCGCTTGTGTGGCAGACCGCTCCATGACCAGATACTCAGCACCGCACATCAGCTCACGGGCGCGGAAGTGATGACCGCGGTCTACTTCGAGAATCTCGTAGAAGGCGAAAGGCGCCACCTGACAGGCGGCCAGGTAACGCTGTACGACAGGATCGAGCGTCCTGGCGTACTTGTTAAGAAACGCCTGCGTCGGCGTTACGCCGTGAAGACGTTCATTCGTTACATCCGTATCGATCGGATCGGGCGACCAGGAATGCAGCATCCAGGGCAAAAACACCGGATCTAGCGCTGGCTCGTCATGCAACTCATCAAAGTCCTCATCCCATAGCAGAAATTCATCCATCGCTTCGTAGCGTGCATGCACACCATATTCGTCACTGAAGAACCGCAGCATTCTTGGAACCAGACCGTCGATTGCCTGTCGCATACGACGCCAGGCGAGTTCCGCCGGCGAACTACTATCTGCAGCAGACTTCGCCAGACAGCAATGCTTGTACTTCCTCCCGCTGCCGCAGGCGCACGGCTCGTTACGACCGGGTTTCATAGTCATATACCTTGAGTAAGCGATTCACTTGCAGATTTTGCTACAGCAGCATTTTTCCGCTGTCTTGAAACGTTTCGCGGGTCGGCCACGTCGGCCACAATGCTTCGACGACAACCATCAGATCTTCCAGTGCCTTGAATGGATCATCCGCCGTCGGTGGACGATGCGCCATTCCGCCTTCTGCCGCAAACGGCTGATCAAGAGGTTTGTTCAATGAACTCATCCAAGCAACGCCTTTTTCATTGCCACACCGCCATGTGTCTCAGTAATCGGAATCCTCGGCCCTGCATACTTCAGGATACGAGGCCCTTCCTCGAGCTTGGAATGACTACCCTTGCGGGCAAGCATCATCCGCGCCTCACCATCGTCGACGGTGAATTCGACTTTGCTTCCGGGAGCGATGCCGAGCAGCCTGCCGGACTGAAGGTTGATCTACTGCGGCGGTGTCAGCTGGGTCCATTTTTCCGATCCTTCTCGTTAAATAGCTACGGCTATTCGCCTCAAACGATCGAAAAACTGTCCTCCATCTGCCACGCGCCTCGCTACGATCACTTCAGTCCGACAGGCTGCTAGCGCCTTGCGCACTTTCTTTGGAATCGTGACTTGACCCTTGCTGGTGACCGATACC
>JAIBJL010000105.1 GCA_020029545.1 Gammaproteobacteria bacterium | reverse complement strand
GTAATCGATATAGCTCGACATGCTCTTGATCGTCACGACACTGGTGTCGTAACCCAGATCGAGGCCGAAGTTATCGAAGTCGATCGTGCTGGATTCCTTTACGATGGTCGGGTCGGTTCGACCGCCATCATTGGAATACGAGGGCGCACCGTTATCGGTGCGTGAGATCCAGCCGGTGACGCCGACCGAGAAGTTGTCGGCAGGCTTCGCCGCCAGCTTCAGGCGCACATTGGATTTCTCCGAATCATTGGCGTCTTTCTTGAATGGCTGGTCGATCCATCCGCCCATATCCTGGTAGCCCAGCACGAGGCGGGCGGCAAGCTTGTCCTCGATCAGCGGCATGTTGAACGCCGCATCGACTGTCGTGCTCTCATCGCCATGATCCGTACCCTGCACCGAGCCTCGGGCCTTGATCTCGTAGTTCTGCAGATCCGGATTCTTGGTGAGGACACGCACCACGCCGTTCAGCGCGCTGGCGCCATACAGGGTACCTTGCGGGCCGCGCAGCACCTCCACCCGATCGAGGTCGTAGGGATTGGCATCGGGTACATAAGAATTCTGAGCACGTCCGAATGAGGTGCTGTCAAGGTAGTACCCGGTCGTGCCCGAAGCGACCGCCCCTGAGGAGACGCCGCGGATGGCGATCGCCGCATTGCCGCCACTACGCGCGCCCTGGTTGGTGACCGGCGCAAACACACCCGGCACACGAGACAAGGCGTCTGCGACACCACGGTCACTGGATTGATCGAGGGCATCGCCTCCCAGCACGGCGATGGAAATCGGCACGTCCTGCAGGCGCTCTTCGCGCTTCTGCGCCGTGACCACGATTTCTTCGAGGGCTGTCCCCTCCGAAACGCTGGAACCCTGGGCACCGGCAGCTTGCGAAAACGCAGTAATCGACAGACATGTTACGGCCGTGCTGATGATATGACGCATAGTCCTTTTTCCCCCAATGAAATATTTGAAGTTGCAGCCCGGAGACCCGTCCGACCCTGGAGCGCATGGAACTGTGCTGACCAGACCCAGGCACGACGCTGCGTGACTCCACTACTTGCGTTGCGTGAATACTTCCCCTCTCCGAAGAGGCTTTTATACAACAGCCACCGTCTGACGACGCTTCGGATTGCATAAGTTAAGCGGCAGCGAGCAAAAATACAATGGTACAACCATTCCATTCGGATGTTTTTTGGCCCCCTCGTTGCGGTTGTGTCGTTGCTAACCCAATGGTCTTTCGACCGCAACCCGATCGCTCAGGCGGATCGCAAGCCGTCGCGGGGACGCCCCCACATGTTTCCGCTGTTGCAGGACATCTTATTTATCTTCCAGCCGTCGCCACCGCTCCGGCCTGTTGCTTCACGACGCTCGTTGCCAAGGCGATCATGGATGAAATGTCGCTCAGGTTCGCGGGCACGATGAGCGTGCTCGACGCCTGATCGGCGAGGTGACCGAATTGCTTGACGTACTCTTCGGCCACACGCAATTGCATGGCCTCCATCCCTCCGCGACCACTGAGCGCTTCGCCGACTTGTCGCAGACCCTCTGCAGTCGCCGTCGCGACGGCTAGAATCGCTTCCGCCTGGCCCTGCGCCTGATTGATCTGCAGCTGCTTGTTCGCTTCCGATTCCTTGATGACGCGCTGCTTCTCGCCTTCCGCCTGGTTGATCTTCGCGTCGCGATCACCTTCTGAGGTGAGCACTACGGCGCGCTTTTCGCGCTCGGCGCGCATCTGCTTTTCCATCGCGTGCAGCACATCCTTCGGCGGATTGATGTTCTTGATCTCATAACGCAACACCTTGACGCCCCAGGTCGCCGAAGCGTGGTCGAGTTCGTTGACCACATTGGAATTGATCGTGCCGCGGGCTTCGAACGTGCGATCCAGCTCAATCTTGCCGATCTCACTACGCAATGTGGTCTGCGCGAGCTGAATAATGGCGAAGCGGTAGTTGGTGATGCCATACGAGGCCTTCGCCGCATCGAGCACCTGCAGATACAACACGCCGTCTACACCGACTTGTACGTTGTCTCTGGTGATACAGATTTGTTCGGGTATGTCGATTGCCTCTTCCTTCAGGGTATGTCGATAGGCAACCCGTTCGACGAATGGAACTAGGATATGGAAACCAGCCTGAATCGTGCGGCTATAGCGGCCGAGGTTCTCGATCACGTAAGCAGCCTGTTGCGGCACGACCTTGGCCGTCTTCATCAGAATGATGATCGCAAGGACGGCAACGACCAGCGCCACATAGAAACCCATGATGTTCTCCACGATGAACTCCGCTATTTTCGATCAGAATGCGCCACTTTCACGTTCAGTGTCAGGCCATCGATCTGAGTGATGACAGCTTCACGCCCGGCTTCGATGGCTTGTATATCGACGTTGCGCGCTGTCCACGACGACCCTCGATAGTCGACGCGGCATGTCTGGCCCACATCGAGCAGCGCCGGGACGACGACACGGTCGCCCAATGTGAGCCGCTCTTCAACATGGCCACTGCGATTGCGTACCAGATCGTAGATGCGACGACGAAAGCCCACCATAGTAACGATGGCAAGCGCGGCGAATATCAGCCACTGAGACCAGTCCGGCAGATTGACGCCGGCCAGACCGATCAATCCGACGATGGCGGCGGACGCTCCGATAAAGACCAGATAGAACTGCGCATCGATGACGAACATTTCGACACCCAGCAGCCCGATTCCAACGACCAGCCAACCCCACCACGGCATACCGACTCCTCGCACCCTTGACTTGTCGACACCACAACCCACATCCCGATGCGGCGCATCAGCAGCATACAGAATCGGCCGCGGCTTTTGACCGGATACCGGCGAATTGCGGCGTTCCGGCGCCGGCCTACCGCTCAGCGGACGGCGATGCTCTCCTGATCGCGAAAGCCGTGCGTGCGGATGGCCGGCAACAACACCTCATCTGCGTAGTCACAACCGGTCGACTGCGGGTCGATCTGTCCGCTGGCTTCCTCAATGGCAATGCGGGCGCCCTGCTGTTTCAACGCGGCCAGCATCCGCGCATAGCCAGGTTGCCAGGCGCAGACTTCGCCAAATCGGTTGCGTAACGACTTGAGAATCTGCATGCCGGCGAAGTCCAGGTCGCCCCAGAACATCGCAGCTCGTGCTTGCGTTGATGCGCTGAACCACCACGACTCGAAGTCGGCCGCATGCGCTGCAACTCCGGCGCCGCCGAAATGCAGACAGGCGCCGCTACGTGCACGAATGCGCAGCGCCGCGGTCCGAAAGCCGGCCATGTATACCAGCGCGTAGGGCAGCAACGCTTCGGGCTCGCCTGCCACGGCCGCCGTATACGTATCCTGGTTCTCTATGAACAGCACTCCTGCAGGAGCGAGCGGGAGATGCACGGCCACGACGACAGGACGATCGAGAACTTGCAGTTGCGGGAACAGCGTGGCAATCAACTCACCGCGATCGTCCAGTACTTTCGAGTCGCCCCAGAACGCATGGCTGCTGAGTTGCCGCAAGGTTGCTGGCTGCTCGATGGCCGCAAGTCCCGCAAGTGCCGCCACTACTTCTTCGGCAGTGCGACCGGCAACGACGATGCGCTTCTGCAGTAACAGATCGATGTTGCCGCTGAAGTTGCAGGCCTGTTGCTGCACCGCTGCGCGCCACTGCTTTTGCACCGCAACCGGCGGTGTACGCTGCAGCCACTCACGCAAGGTCTCTTCGCTGGCCGCAGGAAAGCCGAGCTTCGCACCGACCCATTCGGCATCGTAGGGACTGCGTCTGGCCAGGCGCGCGTTGAGAATGCCGCTGCGCTGCAGCTGCATGACCAGCGCCCAGATCTGGTCGGCACGCTCGTCGTTGCGCTCCAGCGCCGGCAGGAATCTGACGGCGGGCAGCCAGGTATTCCTGCTGCGTGCCTCGCCCGACAGGGCATCGAACCGGTCGAGCGCCGCATCGAGCAACGCGCGGATTTCCGGCTCATCCTGCAGCCAGACCGGTGCTGTCACGATGCGCTACCTGCCTCGCCTGCGTCCGCATCGGCAATGTCGTCCATGAAGGCCAGCTCCGCCTGTTGTTGCACCGTGCGACGATGCTGCGCCCACAGATCGCGAATGCGTTCCTGATTGCAGCGCTTGCGATCCACCAGCACGCGCGTCTGCAGTTCGCCGCGCGGCGCGCTCGGCACTTTGGCGAACACGAACTCGTTGCTGATGAGGTCCATGAACGGACCGCATTTGCTGGTCGGCATGATGAACAGCAGCTGCAGACCGAGACTCTTCGTCAGGTAGTCGATTACCTCGCGCGAGCGTGTCTCATCCATCTTCGAGAATGCTTCGTCCACGAGCACCATCCGCAGGTGGTTTGTGCCCTCGTTGTATCGCAGCGCCGACGTGATGCTGGCAGCCCTGATAATGTAGGCAGGCGTTTCGAGCTGGCCGCCGCTCCCGGTGCCGTACTCGGATAGCGGGATGGGCGCCTTGCCGTCGACGTCCTTGTATATTTCGTATCGATAGTAATTGCGGTAGTCGGCCAGCCGTTCCAGTTCGCGCTGCGAGCGCTGTTCGTCTGCGTCCAGCAGCAGCGACATCAGTGCATCGCGAACTGCAGCGGACTTCGCCGACAGGCGGCTCTCGAACAGCGACTCACCCTCGGCACTGGCAGGATTGCGCGCCACATCCTCGAAGAAGCGGGCGTAGTCGCGATACTCTGGCACCCAGTCGGCAGCAAAGCGAAACTGTTCGCGATCGGAACCGAAGCGATGCGTCTGCAGCTCCTTGTTCAGCAATTCGAGCTGGCGTTTGCCATCGCTGATCGCCTGATGAATTTCCTGGCACAAATTGGATACGAATGCGTTGTTGAAGCTGGCTTTGAGCTGCTGCAACTGGCCATGCTTCTCGACGAGCACGTTGTTCTTCAGCACATTGAAGACACGGTCGATCTCGCGTCGCAGCTCGCAGATTCCGGTGAACAACGCACTGTCGTAGCTGCCGGCGAAGGCCGTGTAGACGATGGCATCGGAAGGTCGAGTGGTCTGCTGGTTGTGTTGCTGCAAGGTGGCGTCGAGCGCGCGCTCGGACTTCGTCAGTCGCGCATCGATGCCGGCTCGCAGGCCGTCGACCTGCGAGAGTTGCAGCGAACGCGACTCCTGCTCGGCAAACCGCAGGTGCGTATCGAGATCGAACTCCGGCCAACCCGCATGCAGGGTACGCAGCTGTTCCTCGGCATCTGCCATCCGTTCCTGCGCCAGTTCTTTCTGCTCGCCCAGCGACTCGATGCGACGGGCAATCGCGCCCAGTTCGGCTTTGAGTTCGCCGCTGCGTGCGTTCGCAGCAGCCAGCTGCTGATGCAGCCCGCGCTCCTCCTCACGGAGGAGTTCGAGTTGCTCATCCAGCGAGCGCCAGGCGGTGGTGTCCAGCTGCTGGAGCAGCATGGTCACGGCACGGATGTCGCGATGCGTCGCCAGCATCGCCGCCAGCATGTCGGCATAACTCAGCCGCTGAATACGATCGACGGCTTCGAGCAATCGTGCGGTTTCCTGTAGCCGCTCGTTACTCTCCTGACGACCGCGAATGAGCTCTTCGAGTTCGCGTTGTCGCGCCTGCAACGCGCGCTCGCGCGCTGCGGCGCCGAACACCAGATCCGCATCGGCAATGTCGCAACGAAACATGGCGTAATTGCCGGAGCCCATTCCATCCAGCGTCACGCCACGTGCCGTGCCGCGCAGTGCTTCAGCCGAATCCACGCGCACTACGCTGCCGTAACTGGCAATGACGTACGCCTGCGCGATGGCGTGCGTGAATTTCAGCACCTGCACGATAGATCCGGCCGGCGGATTCGAGCGCGACGCGTCGCGCAATGCCTTTGCACCCTGAATCACCCGCGCACCTTTATCGCGGCCGGGCATGGCACGTACGATGCGGATCGCGTCGGCCTCGAAGTCCGCATCGACGATGATCCCGAAACGGGCGCCGCCCAGATATCCCTCGATCGCGGACTGCCAGCGCGCGTCCGTCACTTCGACGTGGTCGCACAGTACGCGCGCGTCGGCCTGCGGGCATTGCTGGCGAATCGCAGCCAGCGCCCGTTCCACATAGACAGGATAGACGGTCTGCCGCGCATGCAGCCGCTCGATCTCCTGCTGCTTCTGCTGCCATTGTGCGGATAGCTGCTCGTGTCGCCGCCGGCGACCATGATGGGCGTCGGCCAGTACATCGCGACGATTGCTCTGGCCGTCGGCGGCGTGTCGCCAGTGATGCGCGAGTTCGTTGTGGGCACTCTGCGTCTGCCGCGCGATGTCCAGATGCTGCTCAAGCATTGCCAGATCGTTCGTGAGATCACGCTGCAGCAACCGAGGCAGATCGATGTCGCCGATCTTCTCCAGCGCGCGAGCCTGTTCGACGAGTTTGCGCGCGTGCATATCCGTCAGTTGAGGCAGCTCTATCGCGAGCGAGGGCGTACCCAGCAGCGAGCTTACCGTTCGCACGGCCTGCAGGTTCTGTTGCAGATGCTGGTCCTGCGTCAGCAGTTCCCGCCCATGTTCGAGCAGTTTCGCTTCCAGCGAACTGCCCTGCGCTTCGAGCCGATCCTTCTCGCGCAAGGGCTCGATGTTCTGGCGCTGCGCTTCCAGCAACACGATGGCGTTGTGCTGTTGCTCGCGACGCTGATCGATGGCGGCAATCTGCGCGGCAGTTTCGCGCGCTTCGCGCAACCGTGTTTCTCGTTCGTCGCTGGCCTTGAGGTACTGCTGCTGCGTCTGCAGGTAGCCTGCGCCGGCTTGCGTGTAGTCGAGCGTGACGCGCTCGATCCAGCTTTCGATGTACGCCTGCGCCTGATTGCCGGACTGTTCCAGCAGTGCCGCACTGTTCTTGCAAGCCTGCGCCTCGCGCTCCATGGCATGAATGGTTTTCAGCTGGCTCGAAACTGATCGCACAGCCTCACCCAGATCCCGACGCTCCAGCACTTCGTCGGCCACGAATTGCGTAATGCTGCTGACGGGTTTGTACGCCATGAACCGGGAGAACGCTCGCGCGGCAGCCATGGCTTCGCGCTCCGAGACCGAATCGCGTTTGCCGCGCAACGCACCATAGAGGCGGCGCAGGTAGGCGCGCTTCTGGTCGTAGCGTTCCACGGCACGCTTGCCGAAGCGCGTCAGCAGGGACTTCTCCAGCTCATCGAGCAGCACGACCTGCTGCATCCCTTGGCGTGAGGCGATCAGCACGTCGGAAGTCAGTTGAATTCCAGGAAGCACCAGAAACATGATCTGATCTTCACGAGCCAGCGATTGCTTGCCTGAACGATCGAGCCAGGCCCGCACGGCAACGATCGCCGAGAACGGCTCGGCGGATTCGCCCTGCGTCGGATGGAACACCGCAGCGATATAGCCATCGGTCGGCTGGACGCGCGCGAAACTGCCGTCGTCGCAGCCCAAGACGTACGACGCCAGCGTACGCACGCGCTTGCCCCCACGACCGCGTTGTGTGGTTTCTTCCTGGCCGGGGTTGTAGTGAAACAGATTCTCGTGCGCTGCTGTCATCAGCGTCTGCAACGCATCGGCAGCGGTCGTCTTGCCCGAACCATTGGCACCCGAGAACAGATTGATCGGGCCCATATCGAACTCACCGTTCGGAATATTGCCCCAGTTGACGAGAATCAGCCGCTCAAGAAACATCGGGGGCTCCCGCTGCCGGGGCGGGCTGCAATGCGTCGATCGCATCGACGCTCACGAAATCGACGATCATCGGGTGAATGCGTATCCAGGCCTCGACCTGGTCCAGGTCCTCCTCCTCGCGATAGTCGATCAGCCGTAATTTGCGCAGACTACGGAAGATGGCCCGACGCTCCAGCGCTTTTTCCGGCAGGCTGCGACTCAACCAGTTCTTCATCGCGAGGCTGATGGCTTCCAGCGGCTCGGCTGCGTAACCGCGCTCGTCGATCTTGCCTTCGCGCACTGCCTTGTCGTACTGGGCTCGCAGTACCAACACCAGCGCGATCTCGTTCTGTGTCAATCGTGCCCGCAGGCTGCCACCGAAGGCATGTTCTTCCGCGGCATCCATGCCCGGCGTGCGACTGCCGGGCGGATACAATCGCACGTACTCGAAGCGGCGGTCGTGATGCACCGAGATGCCGTAGAGTTGCAGCGACTCGCCGACAAGTTCTTCCACGCGTACGAAACGATCGTACAGTTCGGTCACGGTTTGCGATTCGCCGCGCACCAGCACGCCGTAGTTCAGCAGTCGCACCAGCAGCTCCTGCAACTGTTCGTAGCTGACTGCTGCCGGTTCGAGACGGCTTTCCATGTAGCTGTGCAGATTCATGCAGATACTTTGACCTGTCGATCGCTAAGGGCAGACGATGTGTCGTCAACGACACGAATCACGAACTCATCCATCGCCTCGTAGTATTCGTTGCCGACGCGGCGACCGGTGTCGTGAATCTCGAACCGATACTGCAAGCCATTCCATCCGGCGGCACCGACCTCGATGGCGTGCGCCGCGTACAGCAGTTCACGCGCGTCCTGAATCGGCAGTGTCGTGGTGCGCACTTCGTGACCGCCTGCCAGCGCACCGACCAGATAGTCGTACAGCTGCCGATTATTGACGGCGAAGGCGCGCTCCAGCGCCTGCTCGACGAACAGCCGGCGTCGCGCCTGCGGATCGTCCGCTGCCTGCGCCTCTACGCGCGTATCGACGATGCGCTTTCGGTCGGTATTGTATAGACGCAGATGATCCGGATCGACGAAACCCACCTGCAGTGTCGCCAGGCGCTGCGAGGCGATCTCCAACGCTGCGTCCTGTTCTTGCGGAGTTTGCTTCGCAAGGATGGCAAATGCGTCGAGCAAGGCATGCTGGCTCGCTTCGGAAAAGCTCAACTGTCGCAACAGGATATCGGCGCGACGGGTGAATCCATGCAGCGAGTTGCGCAATGCCGGCAACATGATGTCCGCGGCGCTGTGCAGGCGACTCTCGATCTGGTCGAGGATCTGCATGTAAACCGAACGTCGCGCGTCTACCAGCAATTCCGGCGCGAGTCGGCGCAGCTCAAGCTCGACGGCCTTTTTGGTGGCATTGCGCTGCGCCCGGGCACGACGCAGCAATCCATCCAGCTCGTCGCGATACTTGACGACACTGTCCTCGGAGAAGCGCACGGCGAGATCCGGCACGAAACGCTTCTCCATGAATTCGAAGAACTCCGCGGATGCACGCTGCACCAGTTGCTGGGCCTCGACGTCGCGCACCAACTCGCGCTTACGCTCCTCCAGTTCGGCAATCACGTCGGAAAAATCGGAAACGATGCGTTCGGAGTATTCGTACGCGTCGAGCAGGTCGTGCACTTCCTGCTTGTCGAGAAACGAACGCAGCGCGTTGCAGGTGTTGCGCGTGTTGCGGTGTCGGGTGCGAAATCGCCCGCCCTCCAGCTCGTGCATGGGCTGAGTGAACAACCGGCCAATGCGCGAGAACGCATAAGTGCTGGTCAGGGTGACTTCATCGACGTTCTTTTCCAGCCAGCCGTACTCGATCAGCAGATTCAGCATCCAGTTCGCCTGCTCGCGATCGCCACGGGGTGGCAACACGGTGTCGTCATCCGAACCATCGAGCACCGGCGTACGCGTGATCGTCTCTTGGAATACCTCGATGACGAGATCGCGCTGCACGATACGACTGTAGTCTGCAAGCGAGCTGTAGAGGCGCGCGTACAGAGCGCGCAGGCACGCGATCACCTGCTCGCGATATTTGCCCGTCAGCGGTCGAAAGAAATGCAGCCGCTGGTCGGCGAAGAAGACCGGGGGGTTATCCATTGGGTCAGCGAGGCGTCCCCCGCATCTACGAAGCCCCTACAGGCGTCAGCAGATCCACAGTTGGAAAATAGGCTCTGTATCGGCGCACGTCGCGCGTAAGTATTCCACAGCGCTGAACTGCGGCGTGTGCGCCGATGAAAAAATCAGACAACACATTCTGCTTCTTCCCGCCATCACGCCGGTAGCGCACGAATGCCTTGCCAGCAAGGAAAAGAGCGGCACGGGGCAGCTCCTGGAATCGCAGCTCCATCCGCTCCACGGTTGCCTCGAGTGCGTCGATCGATTCGAACATCAGTGAAAGTTCGGCATAGATCACCGGATTGATGACGAGTTCGTGAACCTTGGACTGCGCTCGCAGCTGCCCGATGGACCAGTCAACCCACTGCTCATCATTCTGCAGCACGTCGATCAACACGTTGGTATCGACGATCAACATGCTCAGCCACGCAGCAGCGCCATCAATTCAGCTGTTTTCCAGCGAATCTGCGCCTTGCCACGCACCGCATCGAAGCGATCCCTCTTTTGCGAAGCTTTCCCGTCACTGCGACGGACAATCACTTCGCCGCTCTCATTGACCGCGAATTCAACAGCGCTGCCCGGAGCGAGCTTCAAGGCATCGCGCACTTTCTTGGGAATCGTCACCTGTCCCTTGGAAGTCAACGTGGTTGCCATTTTCGCAGCTCCAGTATTACCAATGATTCAATTGTAATACCCAGAGGAGCGCCTGGCAACGCGTGCATGGGGCAGTTTCCAGATCAAGCTGCGCCCTCCTCCGACGATCGGGGGCGACCGGGAGAGGAGGTGAGAACGGCGACTCGGCTGACTTTGCCTGCGTGAGCGGACCCGGAAGAGGAGCTTTACACCAAAAGAAAGCCCCGCAGGAGCGGGGCTTTCAATTGCGGGAGCTGAAAGCTCGCCGCGATACCTAATCGACGAGAGTCGATTACATACCCATGTCACCCATGCCACCCATTCCGCCCATGCCACCGCCACCACCGCCGTGCGTGTGGTCGGCTTCTTCCTTCGGCGCCTCGGCGATCATCACCTCGGTCGTCAGGAGCAGGCCGGCAACCGACGCTGCATTCTGCAGTGCCAGGCGCGTGACCTTGGTCGGATCCAGGATGCCCATGTCGAGCATGTCGCCGTAAGTGCCCGAAGCGGCGTTGTAGCCGTAGGTGCCCTTACCATCCTTCACCTTCGCGAGGACGACGGCAGCATCTTCACCGGCATTGGTGACGATCTGACGCAGCGGCTCTTCGATCGAACGAGCCAGGATGCGGATGCCGAAACCCTGATCTTCGTTCTTCGCAACCAGCTTTTCGACAGCCTTCTGCGCACGGATCAGAGCAACGCCACCGCCAGGAACCACGCCCTCTTCCACGGCAGCACGGGTTGCGTGCAGCGCGTCTTCGACGCGGGCCTTCTTTTCCTTCATTTCGATTTCGGTTGCCGCGCCGACTTTGATCACGGCCACACCGCCGGAGAGCTTGGCAACGCGCTCCTGCAGCTTTTCCTTGTCGTAGTCGGAAGTCGCTTCTTCGATCTGGCGACGGATCTGTTCGACGCGTGCCTTGATATCTGCACCCTTGCCTTTGCCGTCGATGATCGTGCTGTTTTCCTTCTCGACGACGATCTTCTTCGCTTCGCCGAGGTCGTTCAGTGTCGCCTTCTCGAGCGACAGACCGACTTCTTCGGAGATCACGGTGCCACCGGTCAGCACGGCGATGTCCTGCAGCATGGCCTTGCGGCGATCGCCGAAACCAGGAGCCTTCACTGCAGCCACCTTGACGATGCCGCGGATGGTGTTGACGACCAGAGTCGCCAGCGCTTCGCCTTCGACGTCTTCGGCAACGATCAGCAGCGGACGGCCGGCCTTCGCGATGCCTTCGAGCAACGGCAGCATTTCGCGAACGTTCGAGATTTTCTTCTCATAGAGAAGAACGAACGGGTTTTCGAGTTCGGCAGTCTGGTTCTGCTGGTTGTTGATGAAGTAAGGCGACAGGTAACCGCGATCGAACTGCATGCCTTCGACGACATCGAGTTCGTTCTGCAGGCCCGAGCCTTCTTCAACGGTGATCACGCCTTCCTTGCCGACCTTTTCCATCGCGTCAGCAATGGTCTTGCCGATCGATTCGTCCGAGTTTGCGGAGATCGTGCCGACCTGCGCAATTGCCTTCTGGTCCTTGCAGGGCTTCGACAGCTTTTTCAGCTCGTCGACAGCAGCACTCACTGCCTGGTCGATACCGCGCTTCAAGTCCATCGGGTTGGCACCGGCGGCGACAGCCTTGAGGCCTTCGCGAACGATCGCCTGTGCAAGCACGGTCGCGGTGGTCGTACCGTCGCCGGCTTCATCAGATGTGTTGGAAGCAACTTCCTTCACCATCTGCGCGCCCATGTTTTCGAACTTGTCCTTCAGCTCGATCTCCTTCGCGACCGAGACGCCATCCTTCGTGACGGTCGGGGCACCGAAGCTCTTCTCGAGCACGGCATTGCGACCCTTGGGACCGAGCGTCGCCTTGACGGCATTCGCCAGAATATTCACGCCACGCAGCATTCGCGTGCGGGCGTCATCGCTGAAAC
>JAIBJL010000405.1 GCA_020029545.1 Gammaproteobacteria bacterium | reverse complement strand
GCTCACGCAGTATCGTCACAACCTCGGCAACTGGCGTGATGCGACGGACAAGCAGTATCACGAAGCGCTCAAGACCCTGGGCCTGCGCCTGGCGGTGTTTGTAGGCCTGCTCGCAGCGGTATTCGCCGCCGCGGAACTGTGGAAGCGCACCGTATTGCGCTATGTCTCCGAAGTGCGGCGCCAGTCGCGCTTTCTGCTGCTGCGGAAGATCGTGCTGTGGAGCCTGGTGGTTGCGATCACGGCCGCCACTTTCGCAACCCAGCTCAGTTCGCTCGCGACGTTCGCCGGACTCATCACCGCCGGTCTCGCGGTCGCCATGCAGAGTGTCCTGGTCTCGGTCGTCGGCTATTTCTTCTTGATCGGCAAGTACGGCATTCGCGTCGGCGACCGCGTGCAGATCGGCAATGTCACCGGCGAAGTGATCGAACTCGGCCTGGTGCGCCTGCACCTGATGGAACTGAGTTCGCAGGGTCCGATCGGACCGACCGGACGGGTGGTGGCATTTGCGAACTCCATCATCTTCCAGGCATCCAGCGGCCTGTTCAAGCAGATTCCCGGTGTCAACCTGTCGTGGCACGACATCACGCTCAAACTGCCGGACGGATGCGACTACGCGGCGCTCAAGGACAAGCTCACCGCGGCCGTCATCCATGTGCTCCAGGATTACCGCGAAGACCTGGCGCGCCAGACGCGCGAGATCCAGCGTACCGCGTCGTTCAGCGACTTCGGCGACGCACAGCCGCAAGTACAACTGCGCTTTTCATCGTCGGGTGTCGAAGCGTTGGTGCGCTACCCGGTACAGCTGTCGAATGCCGCCGAAATCGACGAGCGCGTGTCGCGGGAAGTGCACGATGTGATTTCCACACAGGCCAGCGGCACGGCTCGCCTGCAGTCGCTCGGTCACACCCAGTCGTAGTACCTCGCGGAGCGCAATGCCGCCTACGAGCCATCTGCGTCGTGCCCATTGGCGAAGCGTGAAAATCAGGGCGTTGCGAAGCGCGCGCGCCTTCGGCCGGGGACTTGATCATGATGCACAGCGCCCGTTGAAGCGGCGCCTCTCGTCAGCGAAGTGGGATGGATGCTGCAGCGACCCGGCGAACCGGATCGGGGCGGAAGCTCAGGTATGCCCGAGTCGACGCCTGTTGCTATGTGCAGCGGACGGAAGGTGCATGAGCGATACGTTCATCTGTGCCCTCCGTTTCTTCGCCGTGAGTGAAAGGAGGGTTATAGATACCATTGTGGCGCTGCGGTCGCAAGTCGCATGTTTCCGTGCGGTGTGTGGATGCAGTCGGGGTTGCAGGCACGTCATCGCCCGCTCTATTTTTTGCCGTTCCAACGGTTCAAAGTAACAGACCGCATTGCTGCCGAGGGAAGCGCAGTGGACGATTCGCGACATAGCGAAGCCGACCAGAAGCTGGATGAGCGCGTGCTGACGCAGCAGCTCGTGCTGATGTCGCAGCTGACGACAGCTCCCTTGTTCGCCAGCATGCTGGTGGGTGCGATGCTGGCGTGGCTCGCATTCGAAGATCATGGCCTGATCGCGAGCGCAGGTTGGTATGTGCTGCTGATGACAGTGACGCTGGTTCGCTGGCGCGTGGCAGTCGCCGCACGGACGCAATTGCAAGCGAAGGGCGACGTGCGCTTCTGGCGAGTGCTGATGCTTTCGCTGGCGGCATTGGCCGGCGCCGCCTGGTCGGTCTCCGGAACCTGGCTGCTGCCGAGCGATCCGCAACGCGAAGTCGTCGTGGCAGTGCTGTTCATCGGTTCGACGGCGGCGGGCATGGGCTCCCAGGCGCCGGTGCGACATGCATATGCTGCGCTGTTGATTCCTTTCGCCTTGCCGTATGCGATCTATCAGCTGCTGCTGGGTCCGGGTCACATGATCATCGGCGTGGCGTTTCTGAGCTACATTCCCGTCATGCTGGTCATTGCCAGTCGGCAGACAGCGGCGATCGAAAAGCAGATCCGCCTGGCACTGGAAAATGAGGCGCTCGTCGCCGAGCTGCGCATCGAACGTGATCGTACGGCAAGTGCGAACACCGACCTTGCGGCGCAGGTCGAGCAGCAACGGCGTTCGGCACAACACATTCGCGCACTCAATCGCGATCTGCGGCAGCAGGCTGCCGAGCTGCTGGCGACCAACGGCGACCTGGAAGGCTTTTCCTATTCGGTGTCGCACGATTTGCGCGCACCGCTGCGCGCCATCGATGGGTTCTCGGCGTTGCTGCAGGAAGAACTGCGGCGGTCCGGCCAAGACAGCGCCGATCATCACTTGGCACGCATTCGCGACAACGTCGCACGCATGGCCGCATTGATCGACGACCTGCTGGCGTTTGCGCGTTGCGGACGACAGGAGCTGCAGCGCGAAGACCTGAACATGACGGCGGTCGTGATGAATGTCGTTGCGCAGGCGCGTGTCGCCAATCCTGCCTACGTCCATGAGATCACGGTCGACCCGTTACCCGATGCACGGGGCGATGCCGCATTGCTGCAGCAGGTATGGATGAACCTGGTGGACAACGCGATCAAGTATTCGAGCAAGACGCAGTTGCCCAGGGTCAGCGTCAGCGGTCGCGAGGAGCACGAGCGCGTCATCTTCGAGATCACCGACAATGGCGTCGGCTTCGACAGTCGTTACAGCGCAGCACTGTTCCGCGTGTTCCAGCGCCTGCATGGCATGGGCGAGTTTCCGGGCACCGGTGTGGGCCTGGCCATTGTGCAGCGAATCGTGACTCGCCACGGTGGTGAAGTGTGGGCCAGATCCACACCGGGCAACGGCGCCACGTTCGGGTTTTCACTGCCGTTGCACGAACTCACCGCATCGGATGTCGCGGCGTCATGCAGGGGATGATCGCCTTGCCGAGGCGATCGGGTGATTGAAAAAGTCCCTGCATGGGGTTTAAAACGCAAGTGACAGCCATCGACATGGCGATTGAGCAAACGATGACCGAACAGAACACAACAAACCTGGCGCCACCGTCCAACGCCGCGCAGATGGCCTCACCCTCCTACCGACTTGCGGTACTCGATCGGGATTTTCTGCTCGGCGATTCGATGCGCGGCGTGCGCTTTCTGCTGGAGTTCGCGAAGGCAGACGAAGCACTGCGTGCCTGGGGTGTGCGGTCGACGATCGTGGTGTTTGGCAGTGCGCGCGTCGGCGAACGCGGCAACGGCAAGCATGCCTTTTGGTATGAACAGGCGCGGCAGTTCGGCCGCATCGCATCGGAACGCGGTGGAGCGATTCGCAGCAAGAACCCGGTTCGCGATAACGTCATCGCCACCGGTGGCGGCCCGGGCATCATGGAGGCGGCGAATCGCGGTGCCTGCGACATCGGGGCGCCGTCGATCGGCTTCAATATCACGCTGCCACACGAGCAGGCGCCGAATCCCTACTCGACGCCCGAGCTGACGTTTCGCTTTCATTATTTCGCGATGCGCAAGATGCACCTCGCCATGCGTGCCAATGCGCTGGTCGTGTTCCCCGGCGGTTTCGGTACCTTCGACGAACTGTTCGAGATCCTGACGCTGCGCCAGACGCGCAAGGCGCCGCCCATTCCCATCGTGTTGTTTGACGAAGGCTACTGGCGCGCCGTCATCGGGTTCGAGACGCTCATCGAGCACGGCATGATCGACCCGGATGACACGAAGCTGCTGCAGTTCGCGAGTACCGCAGAGGATATCTGGACGAAACTGCTGCAGGGTGGTCTCAAGCCGGGCGAGTCGATCGAGTAACTGAAGGCTGCGACCGAGCGTCCTGCCGCAAACCGAGCGCATTGCGTGCCAAAAAAAGAGCGGATCCGAAGATCCGCTCCTGGTGGGCAAAGTACTGTCCTGGGAGCAGGACAGTACGCGATCACGCTTTCTTCGCCAATTCCTTTGCCTTGGCGACTTCGGCAATGACCGCGTCCGCGACCATGCGCGGCACGGGATCGTAGTGCGAGAACTCCATCGTGTACGAGGCGCGACCGCTGGTCATGCCGCGCAGATGTCCGATGTAGCCGAACATTTCCGACAGCGGTACGGTGGCCACGACGGCGATGTTGGTGCCGCGTTCGAGCTGATCCTGAATCGTGCCGCGACGACGATTGATGTCGCCGATGACATCGCCGAGATAGTCGCCCGGCGTCACGGTTTCCACTTTCATCACCGGTTCGAGCAGGATCGGCGATGCCTTGCGGAACGCTTCCCGGAACGCTGCCTTGGCGGCGATTTCGAAGGTGAGCGCATTCGAGTCGACGTCGTGGTAGCTGCCGTCGGTCAGCGTGGCGCGGAAGTCCACTGTCGGGAACTGCGCGAGCACGCCTTCTTCCTTCTGCATCTTCAGGCCTTTTTCGACCGCCGGCACGTATTCCTTCGGCACCGAGCCGCCGACCGTCTCGTCGACGAATTCGAAGCCCGCGCCGCGTTCCAACGGCTCGAACGTGATCCACACTTCGGCGAACTGACCCGAACCGCCGGTCTGTTTCTTGTGGATGTACTGTTCGTCGACTTTCTTCGTCAGCGTTTCGCGATAGGCGACCTGCGGCTGACCC
>JAIBJL010000104.1 GCA_020029545.1 Gammaproteobacteria bacterium | reverse complement strand
CCCACCGCGATCACCAGCCCCCGCCGCAGCACCGGCGGTGGCGGCACCTGCGGCGGCGGCGGGAACGGGATGAGTTGCGGGCCGGACGGCGCTGGCTGCGGAGGGCCGGCCGCCACCATAGCGGGAGCGCCGACCACGGTCGTCGCCATGGCGGCGAGCACGATGAGCAGGCTCGCCCTGCGACGCCGTGGTTTGTGATGGGTCATCTGATGTGTCCTGTTACGTTGGAGTGGGTTATCGGCTTTGAGAAGACGCCGTGGCGTCCGACTCGTCCTCGCAGTACGTCGTGCTCGAGTGGCGTTACTCGCCAGCGCCTGCGATGGCCTGGGCCGTCAGGAGTTGCCTTGTGTTGCATGTCGGTCCTTGAGAAGCGGTGGCTTCGGTCGGAGCGCATGATCGCCAGTCGACGATAGGAGAACTGTCAACCGGATGACACAAAGACATCGGCTGCCCGAAAGGGGGCCTGCGCAAAGCAAGTACCGATCACAATCATCGAACCATAGGGGACAGATTTATTTCTCCAATGAGCGCATCCTCTACCGGTCACGAGGCAGGCCAGATCGGTTGATTGAAAAATAAACCTGTTCCTGAGGTTTCCCCGAGTTTCTGCTTCGATATTCAGGCTTACCGTATGGACAGCGCCTGCGCGCATGAGCGGCGCATCTACGGCTTGAGAATCAGCTTCCCAAAAACTTGTCGTGCATCCAGCAGTTCATGGGCGTGTTGCGCATCCCGTAACGGAAGTGTTGCGTGTACGGGCGGCGACAGATCGCCCGCTGCAAACTCTCTCAGAACCTCGGCATAGATTTCGCGCAGCCGCGTGGGGTTGCCGTCGTAGATATGGCCGCTGAAACACCGCACCGCGGGTGATTTCGCGAGATGTTTGCGCATTTCCGCGAACAGGTTTTTCTCGGGCAGGCCGAGTAGCATGTTGAACGAGACGATCATGCCGAGCGGCGCCAGCATCTCCAGCGTATCGGTGAATGTAGGTCCGATCATCTGGTCGAAGATGAGTTCGGCGCCGCGTCCATTCGTGATCCGCAGTACCTCGGCAACGACGTTGGCTTTGCTGTAGTTGATCACGTACGCAGCCCCCTGACTCCGTGCGAATGCGCACTTCTCATCTGAGCTTGCGCCGGCGATCACTTTGATACCGCGGCGAGTCGCCAGCTGGATCAGCGCGATGCCGAGTCCTCCAGTCGAACCATTTACATAAAGAGTAGATGCGCGTACGCCAGCTGCGGCATCGGTGAGCAGGGCGTAAGCAGTGATGTAGTTGGGTACGTGAACGGCAACGTCCAAATCGAAGCCACGGGGCAGAGGTAGCACGTTGCGGACCGGCGCGACGACGTACTCTGCATAACAACCAATAGCCGCATACAAGAGCAACACTGGATCGCCGATCGCGAATCCGTCTACGCCTTCGCCCACCGACTCGATGACACCCGAGGCTTCGGCACCAACGACGGTCGGCAGCGGCGGCTTCCATTTATAGACACCGGTACGCAGCAACACGTCGGGCTTGCCTACGCCGATCGTATGAGTGCGCACGAGTACATGGCCCGGCTGCGGCGATGATTTGGGCAAGTCGACGTACTGGAGAACCTCGGGCCCGCCGTATTGCGTGATCTGTATGGCTTTCATGTGCAATGTTAAGAGTTATGCCTGACTTGCAGGTCCATGCCTGCGCAGAAAGCGATGCTGTTCGTCGTAGGGACGGATAGGAATTCATCCCGCCACAGCGCGCACAGCCCTCGATCTCGATCCCGAACACCCACTTGAGCAGCCGCGCCCAGTTCATCCCTCGGGCATGTACTTGAGATGCAGCATCGATTCACGATTGAAAATGCCATCGATTTAGCGGCGTTTGTGGATAGGAAGAATAAACGCGCTTTGCCGCGAACACCAGCATGACGACCATCGCCAGGGTCGGCGCTGCTGTATCCGGCAGCCCATTTGATCGTCGCGTTATTGGCTCATTCTGCTCCAGATTCGCGATCCGACGGCCACGGATCTCGTCGTCCGATTCGCGTTGGCTACCTCTGGCGCGAGCGCGTCTCTCGGCTGATGTTTTGACACCGATCCCGTTCGCTCATTCGTCAAGGTTCGCTCTCATGCCGGTGGCGCTGCTCTATGGCATCAATATCGACTCCTTTTTTAGCAAGAAGGCTTCTTAGTACCTACGATCAATTGTTGGCCGATTGTGATCCGATCACTGTCCATCCCTCCTCAATTTCGAGGTTTCAATGGAGTGACTCGCATGAGCAACAATCGTCAAGTTATCGTCCGCGTGCCGAGCGGGACGATGGACATCAAGCATGTTCAGGCTTTGATCGCAAATCTCATGAAGCAAGTCGGCCACCAGGGATGCTTCTCCGGATTCGACATCAACTTCAGGCAAGAGCTCGAATTCACTGCGAACCTGACGGGTGAAGTGAAGGGCCTCGCCGGAATCGGCCTCGGATGAAGGAACTCGGCGTCGGCATCGTCTGGTTTCCACCGCTAGCGGAGTTGGTCGAAGAGCGTGGATTCGTGGACGTAGTGGAAGTGGAGCCACAGATCTTTTGGCTGCCGTCCGAGCGCGGAGAGTTGTATCGAGCGGATGGCGCAGAGATGCGTGCGCTGCGGGCACTACCGATTCCGAAGATTGCGCATGGCGTGAGTTCTCCCGTCGGGAGCCCACGCCGGCCGCCGGCACCCGGAGTCGTGCGCTTCGTTCGCGATGTGACGGCGCTCGATGCCGTTTGGGCTAGCGAGCACTTGAGTTTTAATCGCGCATCGGGACCCGACGGCGAATTCAACGCGGGCTTTCTCTTGCCACCGCGACAGACCAAGGCAGCAGTGCGGGAAATCGCTTCGACGGTACGCGAGTTCGCAGCACAACTTCCAGTGCCGTTCGCGATCGAGACCGGTGTGAACTACTTACGCCCGCGCGCCGACGAGTTGAGTGACGGCGCCTTCATGACTGCCATCGCGGAGGCGGCGGACTGCCATATCTTGCTCGACCTGCACAATCTCTGGTGCAACGAACTGAACGGCCGCCAGTGCGTAGAGGACTTTCTTGCGGAGCTGCCGCTCGATCGCGTGATCGAAATGCACGTCGCAGGCGGTGAACGGCGCAACGGGTGCTGGCTCGATGCGCATTGCGGGGCCGTACCTGCTCCAGTGTTGGAAATCGCGGCGAAGTGGCTACCCGATCTGCATGAACTCCGCGCAATCATTTTCGAGATCATGCCCGACTACGTTCCGATGTTCGGCATCGACAATGTGCGTCGGGAGATCGAAAAGCTGCGGCGACTGTGGGACGGTCGTAAGCACTCGGATGCAATCGATTGGGAAGATTCGCTCGCGGCACTCGCCACGGGACGGCATACGGATAGTTCGCTGCGGCAAGAATTAGCATGCGATCCGGGCATCGCCGTGCTGCGCGACCTCATCAATGCAGCGCGCGCCGGTGCTGATGTCGAGCAACTCAAGCTGACTACTCGACTATTGCGGCTCACACACGGACTGCCGGCTCTCCAGGCGCAACTCGATGCGCACTGGGCATTGCGACCACCCGAAATGTTCGGCGCGACCGAAGCCGCATCGTTTGGCGAATTCCTCGATGGCGTGGAGATCGACATTCCGCACTTCCGAGAAGTGCTTGCACTCGAACGCGCCCTGCTCCGCATTCATGCCGTCGGCGATATGCAGATCGTTCGCTTCACCTGCAATCCAACGCCTCTGTTGAGTGCGCTAGCCGAAGGCCGGCTGCCCGGCTATCTGCCTTATGAAGATTACTGCCTGCGCATCGACTCCAATGGCGAGGTCTCGCTCTGCTCTCCGGCGTGACGAAGAAACGATTGCGCCGGACCTGAGATCTTCCTCCAGCCGACCGATATTGATGGAGCTTGCGATACGATTAATTTGGCGAGTACTTATCCTCCTGCGAGTGGGACATCGAGTACGCCGACCCGTCGACAGAGAATGCGTCAGGCCCGCTCGGCGGCGGTCATTTCATCATTCTCAACGCCATACGATGGCCCGTCATATCAAAAAAGGAGGCAGCTGGCCGCTCGGCTGCCGCCGACTGAGGTGCGCGCTGTTCCGATCATGCCGGCCACCTCAACCAGCCAGCCAGCCCGCACGGCGCCGTGCACGCAGGCGCAGCTCTACATCCGCGCAGGCGGTGCGCAGCAACTCGGTGATCGTGCGGATGCGTGCCGCGGTCATGCGTTGGGACATTGCGGCCACGCTCAGCGCGCCTACGGCCTGGCCCATGGTGTCCCGGAACGGTAAGCCAATCGCGCTCACGCCCAGGTTGATCGTTCCTTCGATCAACGCCGCGCCGTGCTTCTGAGTCGCCGCGCACGCCTTGGCCACACCTTCGGCTGTCAGATGGCCGAAGGATGAAAGGCCGGAAGCTACGCGCGCGATGACCTCGGCGCGCTCTTCCTCGCCGATGGACGCCAGAATGGCCAGCCCGCCCGCGCCTACGCCCAGCGGGTGGCGGCTGCCCACTTCCAGTATCAGCGTGCGGATCGGAAAGGAGCCCTCGCGCCGGTGCAGACACACCGCGTCGAAGCCACTGCGCGCCACCAGGTAGACGGTGTCTTCCGTGGCATGGGCCAGTGCGTCCATCGAGGGATCGCAAAGGTCGCGGATGTCGTACATCGTCGAGCCGGCGATGCCCAGTTCGAAGGCCAGAGGACCCAGGCGCCAGCGTTTCCATTCGGGCTGACGGTCCACCAGCCGCTCCGCGCTGAGCTGCTGTAGCAAGCGGTGGACGGAGGGGTGCGGCAATTCGGCGCGCGCCGCGATCTCCGTCAAGGACAGGCCACGCGGCCCGGCGGTGGCCAGCAGCTTGAGCAGGGCGACGCCGCGTTTGAGCGAACCCGCCTCGGCCGGACTCGTTGTTCGCTTTGAGGACACGACAGGGCCATCGATAGATTGGGTATCGGCGATTAGAGCACGTCGAATGGCTGGGACCCACAGCGATTCGCTGTTCCTGGCCATCAAAGTCATGTCCGCTATTCGGACAAGCGAAGGACGCCGCCGGGCCTGAAGATTAAAGTCTCCGCATTCGTCCAGGTTGGCGCCACAATGGTTTTTTCAATGAGTTCACAGGCACTGGCCGGGAAGGTCGCCATCGTAACTGGCGGGAGCAGTGGCATCGGCGCCGCCAGTGCCCAGGCGCTGGCTGATGAGGGCGCGCGCGTGGTGGTCGGCTACGGCAGCGGCCGCGAGCGTGCCGAGGCGTTGGTTGCGCAACTGCCGGGCACGGGGCATGCGACCCTGGCCATTCCCTTGCAGGATGCCGATGGCCATGCATGGTTGGCCGATCGGGTGGCGCGCGAAATGGGCCGGGCCGACATCCTGGTCAATTCCGCCGGCTACACGCGCCGTATTGCGAATAGCGATTTGGCGAGCATGAGTGCGCAGCTGTTCAACGAACTGCTGGTTGCCAACGCGGGCGGCCCTTTCTCCATCATCCGCGCCTTGCTGCCGCTCCTATGTGACAGCGGCGATGGGCTGGTAGTGAACATCTCCTCGGTGTCGGCCTTTACCGGGTTGGGTAGCAACGTGGCTTACTGTGCCGCCAAGGCCGCACTGGACAACCTTACGGTGTCGCTAGCACGCGCTTTTCCGCGGGTGCGGTTCCTGAGCGTGTCGCCTGCGTCCGTGGATACGGGCTTCGTGGAAGGCCGCACCCGGGAGGAGTTGCAGAAAAAGGCGGCGCAAACACCGCTGGGCAGAGTAGTTACGCCTGAGGACGTCGCTCGCGCAGTCGTGGCATGCGCCACGCATCTGAAGACAGCCACTGGCACGCGCATCGTGATCGACGGGGGACACACGCTGTGAGCGGACTGAACGCAACCCACGATCCGGCCCTGCGCAGCTGGGTGATGGCGGCCAATGTACCGGGCGCAGACTTCCCCATCCAGAACTTGCCGTTCGGCGTATTCAGTGCCGGCGAGGCGGCACGCTGCGGCGTGGCCATTGGCGATCGCGTGGTGGACGTGCATCGGATCGCAGACCTGTTCACAGGCGAGGCGGTGGCGGCCGCGCAAGCTTGTGCGGAACCTGCGCTCAACGAACTGATGGAGTTCGCGCCAGCAACCATCTCGGCCCTGCGCGGGCAACTGTCGAGTCTGCTGGCGCAGGGCGAGTCGGTGAGACGTAGCCGGGTTGAACAATCGCTGCTCCCTCTGGCAGAAGTGCGATTGCTGTTGCCGATCCGGGTCGAGGGCTACACCGACTTCTTCGCTTCCATCCACCACGCCACCAACGCGGGCCGGCTGTTCCGTCCCGACCAGCCGCTGCTGCCCAACTACAAGCACGTGCCCATCGCGTACAACGGCCGGGCCAACAGCGTCCGCGTGAGCGGCGAGCCGGTTGTGCGCCCGCGTGGCCAACAGCGTCCTGGGTCACCGGACGGTGCTCCTGAGTTCGCACCGTCGGCTCGGCTGGACCATGAGGTGGAGTTGGGCATCGTGATCGGACCTTCGACACAGCTTGGCCGGCCGGTGCCGGTGGCTGCGGCGTGGGACCATATTTTTGGCTTTTGTCTACTCAACGACTGGTCGGCGCGTGACATCCAGGCCTGGGAATATCAGCCTCTGGGCCCATTCCTGGCCAAGAGCTTCGCCACCAGCATCTCGCCCTGGGTCGTGACGACCGAGGCGTTGGCACCCTTCCGCACGGCGGCCGCGCCACGCCCAGTTGGCGACCCGACGCCGCTGCCGTATCTGCGCGATGCGGCCGACCAGGCAAGCGGTGCGGTCGCGATCTGCATCGACGCGCACCTGTCCACGGAACGCATGCGCCTACAGGGTCTGCCGCCGCATCGCCTGTCGCGTTCGGACGCGGCCACACTGTATTGGACTGCCGGGCAGATGGTGGCGCATCACACGAGCAATGGCTGCGCATTGGACACCGGCGACCTGCTGGGCACGGGCACGATCTCCGGCCCCAGCGACGACGCGCTGGGCAGCCTGCTGGAGATCACCGTCGGTGGCACCCGTCCGATCGTGCTGCCCTCGGGGGAGGAGCGAAGATTCCTGCTCGACGGCGACGAGGTGCGCCTGAGCGCATTTTGCGAACGGCCGGGGCAGGTGCGCATCGGCTTTGGCGAATGCCGGGCCACAGTGCTGCCGAGCCCGGCATACCAGCCCGAGCGGGAGGTCCGATGATCGTCGAAGAACGTACCTACACCACGCATCCCGGGAAGTGGCGCGAATACCTGGCTCTTTACGAGGCCGAGGGCCTGCCCATCCAACTGCGCATCCTGGGTCGTATGGTGGGCTACTACCACACCGACATCGGCGAGTTGAACGAGATCGTGCACCTGTGGGCCTATCAAGATTTGAACGAGCGTGCCGAGCGGCGCGCGCGGCTGATGGAAGACCCCGGTTTCAGGTCTTACGTCGCCAAGATGATGCCGCTGCTGCAGCGTCAGAGTTCCCGCATCCTGCACCCGGCTCCCTTCTTTCGCCCGCAATGGCTGACCCCGTAACGGGATCAGTGCTCGTCCACTTTTTCCAGGAGATCCCCCATGCTGTGCAAGAAGCTCCACCATGCCGCCTTCCGTTGCCAGGATGCGGCGGAAACCGTCAAGTTCTACACCGAGGTGCTGGGCCTGAAGTTCGCGCATGCGATGGGCGAGGACCATGTGCCGTCCACCGGCAAGTACAGCCCGCACATTCACATCTTTTTCGAGATGGAGGACGGCAGCAATATCGCCTTCTTTGAATGCCCCAGGGACGCAGGCGAGCCCTCCGGCCGAGATCCGAACACGCCGGGGTGGGTGCAGCATTTCGCTTTCGAGGTGGACAGCGTGGCAACCGTCCTCGCCGCCAAGAAGGATCTGGAGGCCAAGGGATTGAAGGTCGTGGGACCGACCAACCACGACGACTTCATCACATCGATCTATTTCTTCGACCCATCGGGCCACCGCTTGGAGTTGACGGCCCGCACCTGCCATCCGTCACGCTATCCGGTCTTCGAAGCTGAAGCGCCTCAGGTACTGGCGCTGTGGAACGAGACTCGCGATTGGTCGCAGCGTGAGAAGGTATTCGGAGCGAAGACAGGGTACGTCCGAGAAAGCGCGCAATGACGCAGATGCGCCGACTGGCCGCATAGCAAACGGTGCCGGCGCACCCAGGGGGCAGAAATGAAAGTCGTGGTGATTGGCGCGGGCATCGGCGGTCTGACGACCGCCTTGAGCCTGCATGCGGCGGGCATCGAGTGCGATGTGTTCGAAAGCGTCGCGCAGATCAGGCCGCTTGGCCTGGGCATCAATCTGCAGCCCAATGCCGTGCGCGAGTTGATCGAACTGGGGCTGGGCGACGCACTTGCGGAGGTGGGGATCGCGACATCCACACTCGCTTATTACAACAAGCACGGACAGAAGATCTGGAGCGAACCTCGCGGAATCGCTGCCGGATATCGCTGGCCGCAGTACGCGATCCATCGCGGTGAGTTGCAGCACATCCTGCTGGACGCGGTGTACGCCCGCCTTGGCCGCGACCGGGTGCATCTCGGACATCATCTCGCGTCGCTGGAGCAGGATGACGCGCGAGTGATCGCGCGGTTCGTCGACCGCGCCAGCGGCGCGCCGCTGGATGGACACGCTGCCGATGCGCTGGTGGGTGCCGACGGTGTCCACTCGGCCGTACGCCGCATCTTCAACCCCGCCGAAGGACTCCCCGTTTCCAGTGGGCGGATCATGTGGCGCGGCGCGCTGCTCGCGAAACCTTATCTCGATGGCCGCACCCAGGTGATGATCGGCTACCGCGACCAGCGCGCAGTCGTATATCCGATGAGCGAAAAGCAGGCACCGCCGGGAATGCAGTTGATCAACTGGCTGGTGGTCCTGGGCGAGCAGGGTCTGGAGCACCGTCGCGAGGACTGGGACTTGGCCGTGCCCAAGGAGCGCTTCTTTCCGCCATTCGCCCACTGGAATTTCCCGTGGATCGGGCTGGCCGACATGATCGAGGCGACGCAGGAGATCTACGAGTATCCCAAGGCGGACCGCGAACCTCTGGCGCAGTGGACGCACGGGCGAGTCACCTTGCTGGGGGATGCGGCCCACCCGATGCGGCCGATCGGTTCGCAGGCGGGGACGCAGGCGGTTGTGGATGCGCGCGTGCTTGCCCAGTCGCTGGCCGAATCGGGCGGTGACGCGCGCGCTGGCCTGCAGCGCTACGACGACGAGAGACGACCGTTGATGAACGAGGTTGTACTGCGTAACCGCGAATACGGGCCGGAGATCGTGATGCAGATGGCCGAAGATCGTGCTCCGGGGGGCTTTACGCGGATCGAAGACGTGATCCCCCGTCAGGAACTGGAGGAGATCGCGCGCTCGTTCAAGGTGGCAGCCGGCTTCGACCCGGAGACGCTCAACAATCGTTGTTCGTACAGCGTGCGAACTGCGTGATGGGTGCGAGATAAAGAGAACGACATGCAGATTGCCGATGTGCTGGTTGCCGGCTATGGCCCCACTGGTGCGACGATCGCTGCCTTGCTGGCCCGACGCGGTTGGCGTGTCATCGTCGTCGAGCAAGCGGCTGCGATCTACGACAAGCCGCGCGCCATCACTGCCGACCAAGAGGCATTGCGTGTCTTCCAGGAGATCGGCATCGCCGATGAAGTGGCAGCGACTTCGACCCCACACCCGGGCACCGACTTCGTCGGATTGGAAGGCCAGGCCATCAAGCACTTCTACCCTGCACCGCCGCCCGAGCCGCTGGGCTGGGCGCCCAGCTTCATGTTCGTGCAGCCCGAACTCGAGGCGACGCTACGCCGCGCGATAGACCGCATGGGCAACGTACAGACGTTGCTGCAGCACCAGTTACTAGATGTGACACAGGACGAGGATGGCGTCGAGGCTCGCGTGCGCAGAGCGGTTGACGGTGCAACAGTCACTCTGCGTGCACGCTATCTTGTTGCCGCTGACGGTGCGAGCAGCACCGTGCGCAAACAACTCGCACCGGCAATCGAAGATCTGGCCTTCGATGAGTGGTGGATCGTCGTCGATGCGTGGATCCGTGGTCAGGTGACATTGCCGCCGCGTTGTGTGCAGTACTGCCGGCCGTCGCGGCCGGGAACCTACATCGTCGGCCCCGGCACGTTGCGACGCTGGGAGATAAAAATACTGCCGCATGAAAAGCCGCAGGACTTCGAAAACCACGAAGTCGTGTGGCGCGTGCTGGGCGATTTCATCGACACGACTGCGCTCGAGCACTGTCGTACCGCGATCTACCGCTTTCATGCGCTCGTGGTCCAGCAATGGCGGCACGGCCGCGTGTTCCTGATGGGCGACGCTACGCATCAGATGCCGCCTTTCATGGGCCAGGGGATGTGCGCCGGCGTGCGCGATGCTTTCAATCTGGCTTGGAAGCTGGACGCAGTGATGCGTGATCGGGCCGCACCGCGGCTGCTGGATACCTACACCGAGGAGCGCAAGCGTCATGTGCGTACGGTAGTCGGTCACGCCAAGGAATTCGGCTTGATTATCGGCGAGCTCGATGCCGACACGGCACGCGAACGCGATCGCAGGCTTGGAGCCGAGTTGGCCGCCGGCCGCGCCGAGTACATCCGTCAGCGCTTCATCCCTGGCTTAGAGACGGGCCTGATCGATCACGACGCGAATGGCATGCCCTCGCGAGGTGCCGGCGAATTGCTAGTGCAGCCCTGGGTGCGCGAAGGCGACGGGGCATGGCAGCGCCTGGACGACGTCATCGGCCCGCGCTTCCTGATCGTGGCGAGCTCGCGCGAAGTGTTCGATGCCGTCGACGCAGCGCTGCGCGCTCGCTGGGCGGCCCTGGATGGGCAATGGGTTGCGCTGCGCGCGCCGGACGGTGCGGCGGTGAGTATGAGGAACGCATTGCTGCTGGAGGAGCGAGAAGGCCTGCTGTCCGGGTGGCTGAACGAGCGGAACGCCGTGGCGCTGGTGGCGCGGCCCGATCGTTACGTCTATGGCATTGCCCGCTCGAGTGAAGACCTGCGTCGCTTGGTGCGTGAGCTCGGACACGCGCTGGGTTCGCAACCCGCACTCGTGGACGCACGAGTCGTCGCCTAAAAGCGGCGATTCTTTAGCAACAGTTCGTTTGCTGTTTGTCCTGCCTCGCTAAGGATTCCTGCAAGCTGCCCGTCGGCAAACCTTCCTTGCTCTCTGTCGGCCAAGCGATAGCGAAGAAACTACGCCGCGACACACCGAGCGCGTCGCACATCTATGCCAGCGGCCAGATCCTCGGTGCTTCGCAATAAATCCAAACATCACGCCAAGTGCTTCGCGAAGTAACGATCGTCACGCTTGCAACGCCGAGCTATGGCGCGCTCACCCATGCGGACACGAGGCAACGATCAAAACTCGACCGAAAAGCGCACCCCATAGGTCCTCGGCGGGGCAAGAACCACTGAAGAAACATAGGGCGAGACGCCAGAATCGGCGAGAGAATACGCGGAGATTCCGACCGCCTCATCGGAGACGTTGCGTACATAAGCCGTCACGGACCAGCGATCGCCGGGCGCGTTGTAAGCAAGATCGACGTCGCCGGTCGTGTATGCCGGCGCCTTCAGCGCTTCGAGATAGTGAGAATCCAAATATCGAGACGAGGCATAGTGGAGCGCCGCGTTAAAGGCGATGTTGCCGCTATTCGGCAGGATAAATTCATGGCCGTAATCGGCGTTCACCGTCCACAGCGGCGCGCGCGAGAGCGGGCGGCCGGAACAATCGATCCTGTTGAGCGGCGGCAGCGCAGAAATCGACGTCACACTGCAACCAAAATTGGACGTCGCCGATTCCAGCGCGAAATCTTCGAGCTCGGTATGGTTGTACTCGGCGGCCAAATGCACCTTGTCGACATCGGTGATGCGATAAAGAAAATCGACGACACCGCCATAAAGCGTGGCACCGCCCGCGTTTACGGTCAGGTTCGCAAGGGTTCCGCCGCATAGTGGGCTTCCGCAACCGTCATATCCTGAAATCGTCTCCTGCTTGTCTGTGTATTCCCAATAAAAACCCTCAAGATTGAGCTGCATCCTGTTTTGCAGGAAGCGATTGCGCAGTCCAATGGTAAACGCTTCGAGCTTTTCCGGCCTGTAGACGTCCCGCGGCGCGGTCGCCGGGGAAACGCCGCCAGCTTTGTAGCCTGTCGCATAGGTCACAAAGAGCATGGATTGCGGCGCGATGTCGTACTCGAACCCAACCTTGTAGCTGGTGTTTTCACCCGATACGGAGGCCTGATTTGGAACCACGCACGGCGTCAGGCCGGTACATGCCACGCTCTGGGGTTTTTCTGTAAATCTCTGAATGAAATTTCCATCAGTGTCCTCAGACGTATACCGCAAGCCGGCAGTCAGGCGAAACTGATCCGTCACGCTATAGGTCGCCTCGCTGAACACAGCGGTGGATTCAGTTGTCTGCTCCGTGGGATCGACGGTCAATTCCACCGCAGTGCCGACCCCCGGACCAAAAAATCCATCCGGGAGGGTTACATTGTCCACCCGATAGGGCGTGTTCTGATCCTGATTGAAATAATAGGCGCCCAGCACCCATTTCCAGTCAGCGCCATCATGTGCGATGCGGCTCTCCAGAGAGCTTTGTTTATACTCGAAATCAAGATTTGTGATGCGAAACAGCGGAACGTAATTGGTGGAATCATGCGTTACGCGGCGATAAGCCGGCAGCGTCGTCCAGATCGTATTGCCGCCTAGATCGACGTCGATTTGCGCGCTCGCCATAGAGACTTTGGTGTCGATATAGGCATCCTCAGACGTGTTGCGCGCGAGAACATAGGATGCGTTCTCTAAGGCGTGAACTCCGGA
>JAIBJL010000002.1 GCA_020029545.1 Gammaproteobacteria bacterium | reverse complement strand
CTATGAACCTCGGCGATTGTTGTTGTCCCGAACTTGCTTGTCAGCGCCCTCCGTAATGAGGTTTCACCCTTTCGAAGTCCAATTCCGAAGTTGCGGATGATGTAGTTACCGATGATCGGCCAAGATCGGAGCTGCTGGTATGGAAAGATTTTGTGCCCATACTCCGCGTATAGCTGCTGCACTTCCTTGAGCGGGATGCCCATAGCGAGCGCGCTGGCCACAATGCTGCCAGTGCTCGTGCCGACAATCAGGTCGAATCCGGTTCCGATGTCGAGTTCGGCGGTGGCTCCTCTAGCTGCCGCTACGCGATGGGCGTAGGTAGCGAGATAGCTGGCTTGGTAAACGCCGCGCATACCTCCCCCGTCCAAGCACAAGACCCGAAAGGGCTTGTTATCAGTTACAGATTTCTCCACAACGAGCCATCCAGCCAGCCTATGTTTTTTGTTCGCGGCATTGCTTGTTCTTAGGGACGATAGCAGAAGACTTGCAAGTTGAGGTCAGCCGTAACCCTAGCTGTCGTGTCCGGCATCCACAACCACAGATGCAGTGAAAGTCGCCTCCCCCTAAACGTCCGACTGGACGGATGGAAACAAAATGGAAACAGGGCAGTCATACAGGGCCGCCTGTCGGAATGCAACTTATTGATTTAAATGGTGGCCAGGGACGGAATCGAACCATCGACACGCGGATTTTCAGTCCGCTGCTCTACCAACTGAGCTACCTGGCCATGCGCGGGAAGACGAGGACGTGTGTCAAGCCTTGAGAGGGCTCTGTCCTGCGAGGGCGCGTATTAGACCGGTGCGGCAGCCGACGCGTCAAGGAGAATGAGGGCGTTCGGGGCGGTCTGGAGCGGATCGTTTCCCACAGACATCAAGCGGCGGCGGCTTCGTCAAAGGGGATGCTGGGAAGCGAGTACATGTTACGGGGCCGCGGTGGGTGTCTTCTTGTAGCGTATTGAATTTACTTTATTTATTGACCTTGGCGCACCCGCACGCCCGGGCGCATGCCACGGACCCGGCGCCCAGCATTCCGATCCCAGGCAACGGACAAACACAGCCGGTGAGGTACAAGGACATGGCATTGCCACTTGGCTGCGATAAGCTGCCTTGCAGCTGCGCACTTCCGACCTCACATGGGTGGTGGTCAGGTGCAGGTCTGCATCCGGTGACGAACCGGTCATAGTCGTGCAACTTTTACGTCTGTCGGGCGTTCAGGATTCACTGCCTGACAGACAACCACACGAGACAGTTCAGAGGATCGATTGATGGCGACAGCGCAGACGCCACCGGCGGCGATGACGCACCCCGGCGAGCTGACTGCTTCGGCCTTCGCGCATACCCGTGCGATGTCCCGAGCCATCTGCGAACCGTTGGAAATCGAAGATTTCGTGGTCCAGAGCATGCCGGATGCCAGCCCCATCAAGTGGCATCTGGCGCATACGAGCTGGTTCTTCGAGCAGTTCATTCTCAAGCCCCAGCTGCGTGACTACGCGGTGCTCGATCCGAGGTACGAGTACCTGTTCAATTCTTACTATCAGGCCGTCGGTCCCATGCATCAGCGTCCGGCGCGTGGGTTATTGACGCGTCCCACGGTCAAGGATGTGCTGCGCTATCGCGAACATGTCGATGAGCACATGACCGAACTGCTGCTGCAACGTGCCGATGACGAGCACGTTCATACGCTGACCACACTGGGCATCCATCACGAACAGCAGCATCAGGAACTGATGCTCACCGATCTGAAACACGCACTGTCGCGCAATCCCCTGCAGCCTTGTTATCGCACGCGTCGTACCGACAACGTTCCCGGAACCCCCGGGCCGATGCGCTTTCAGAATTTCGAGGGCGGCATTCGCGAGATCGGCGCGGTCGGCAAAGAATTCTGTTTCGACAACGAGCTGCCGCGACATCGCGTGCTGGTCGAGCCGTATGCACTGGGTGATCGTCTGGTCACCAATGCCGAGTACCTGGAGTTCGTTCGCGATGGGGGTTACCGCCGGCCCGAGTTCTGGTTGTCAGATGGCTGGAATACCGTGGCGAATGAAGCCTGGACCCAGCCGTTGTACTGGGATGAGACGCTGGCGGCCGAGTTTACCCTCGCCGGACGTCAAGCGATCGATCCCGCGGCGCCGGTATCGCACATCAGCTTTTACGAGGCCGAAGCCTTCGCGCGCTGGGCCGGTGCGCGTCTGCCGACCGAGGCCGAATGGGAACTGGCGGCGGCGAATCTGCCGATTGCCGGCAACCTGCTGGATCTCGGCCGACTGCATCCGCAATCGCCGAGCGACGACGGGTCGACACAAATGTTCGGCGATGTCTGGGAATGGACCGCTTCGCCCTATATCGGTTATCCCGGCTATCGCCCATTGCCCGGTGCACTCGGCGAATACAACGGCAAATTCATGTGCAATCAGTGGGTGCTGCGCGGCGGCTCGTGTGCGACGCCCGCCAGTCACATTCGCGCCAGCTACCGCAATTTCTTTCCGCCGCACATTCGCTGGCAGTTTGCAGGTTTGCGACTCGCACGCGATCTGTAACTGCCTTTCCATCGTCTTTCCATCGTCCGCACTTCAGGAAACGCTCATGTCGAAGCTTCCAGCAAGCGTCGCTGCCCCCGCCCAAGCGGATGAATTGACGAACAGCGCGTTAGCCGGATTGCGCCGCACGCCGAAGCAATTGTCTCCGGTTTGGTTTTACGACGAACTCGGCTCGACGTTGTTCGACTCCATCTGCGAACTGCCGGAGTACTACGTCACGCGAACTGAAATGCAGATCATGCAGGACCATAGCGCCGAAATGGCGCAGGCGCTCGGACCGCGCGTAGCCCTCATTGAATATGGCAGCGGCAGCAGCCTGAAGACCCGCCTGCTGCTCGACAAGCTGCAGGATCTGGCGAGCTATGTGCCCATCGACATCTCGCGCGACTATCTGTTGGAAGCTGCCGGTTCGCTGGCACGAGACTATCCGGCGCTGCAGATCATTCCCGTGGTCGCGGACTTCACGCAGCCGTTCGACCTGCCGACGCAGATTGCGGCCGCGCAGCGTCGCGTCGTCTATTTTCCCGGCTCGACGCTTGGCAACTTCGAGCGCCCACAGGCAGTGCGCGTGCTCGGCGGCATGCGCACGATCATCGGTCGGCGTGGCGCCGTGCTGATCGGCATCGACCTGAAAAAAGATCCGCGCGTGCTGGAACGCGCCTATGACGATGCGGCCGGTATCACCGCGCGCTTCAACCTCAATGCACTGCGCCATATGAATCGCGAGCTCGGCGCGGATTTCGATCTCACGGCGTTCGAGCACCGCGCCTTATGGGTCGAAGAGCAGAACCGCATTGAAATGCATCTGGTCAGTAAGCGCGATCAGATCGTGCATCTGGGCGATGAGGAAGTGGCCATCGGCCGCAATGAGCACCTGCGGACCGAGTGCTGCCACAAGTACACTCTGGAAGGGTTTGCCGACCTGGCCGCCGAGGCGGATCTCGCTGTGGTCCGCGTGTGGACCGACGCCGAACGTCAGTTCAGCGTGCAGTTGCTCGAACCGCGCGGCATCCAGTAGCTGACGTCAGCCGCGCAACCCTGCGTGATCGACCGTCATAGCGGACGGCCTTCGGTCAGCCGTTGGACGACAGGCCCGACGCGCAACCCGCGTCCTGGCTACCGCGTATTCACTTGCAGCTGTTGTGCTGACAACGTGCGCACTACCTCCGATTTCCAGGGAATGATGCAGTCGCCGGCATCGGGGATTTGAACCCCGTCACGCTTTCGCCGCCGGGATCGCGATATTTCATAAGCTGGCGCAGGTTCAGGTCGGCCGAACAACGAGTGTTTGCGCGCCCCGCCGACTACCGCGAAGCAACTGGCCCGTGAGGAACGGGTCAGTGAGGTGGGTGAAGCATGATGCGATGCAGAAACTTGCGATGAAGTTCAGATGAATTTTAAGGATGCCATCGGAAATCTGGCGGGGCCGGGCTCGACCACTGCGATCCTGCTGCTGGTCCTGTGCTTCGCGTTGGCCGGCGCGCCGCACTTGGAACAGAAGCAAACCGCCGCGAAGCACATCGGTTTCGAACTTGCGCTGGCCCGCGCGCAAGCCATTGCCGATGCACTCCTCGCTCACGATACCGATCAGCCACTGGACAGCACGGGAACAGGGTACCGCGCTCATTACTTGCGCCATGCCGCGACACCCGGCGGCTCGGCCGATGCGCTCGCCGAATCCCCTGCCGTGCAGAAAATGCGGAGCAATCCGCAGCATGTCGGCGTACAGCTCGAAACCCTGGGTTCTGAGTTCGTATTGCATTACGCGGTTCCCGACCGACGTGGGGGCGTGTTGCTGCTGGATGTTTCCCTGGACAAGGAAATGCGCACGGTGGGCCGCTTCTTCGGCCAGTCCTATTTATCGGATGGCGCCACAGCCTACACGCTGATCGGCCTGTTGCTGGTAGCTGCAGCCAGCCTGCGTCATTTCCTGCGCCGACTGGCACAGCTTCCTCCGGAGCAACGCCGCCAGCAGATCCAAGCGGGACTGACCGGCAGCGACGGTAGTCGTCGGCGCAATCTATTGCCCTGGCTGGTTGCGCTGTGCGGGCTCGTATTCCTCATCGATGTGCGCAACTGGATGGATTCCGCGGTAGGCATTGGTTACCTCCTCGCCGTGATGTTGGGATTGTCATCCAATCGCTCCTGGCACAGCACCGTGATCGCCAGCATCGGCGTGGTGATGCTGTTCATCGCGCCCGTCCTGTCGCCGATAGATTCGACGTGGTGGACTTATCTGCAGAATCACGCGGTAACCACGTTTGCCCTCATTGTTACGGGCCTATTCGGCAGCGCACACCTCCGCAAAACCCGCGCCGAGACCATCGCGCAAGCGGAGGCCGCGCAATCGCGCCATGAGAATCTGGCACTGCGGGAGGCCCTGGAACGCGCCGAAGCTGCCGAAAGCGAGCGTCGCGAGGTCATCGAGCGCATGTCGCTCGCCAACCGAGCCGCCGTCGAAACCACCCTGGAGCTGCAGCGCCAGACTGAGCACTTGCGCGAAATCGAGGCGCGGCTGGAGCGCGCATCCTTATCCAGCATGGAGGGGCACTGGGAATATGACATTCACAATCTCAATGCGCTGTGCTGGTGCTCGTCCAGCTTTGCCAAGCTGACCGGTTACGATCCGTCTTATCTGGCGACACTCAGCTCGGCGGCGCTGGCAGAATTCACGCACGTTGACGATCGTCCGGCGAAGCGCGCAGCGATCAAAGCGCACCTGGCTGGGGGCCCCGCGTACGACGTTCCCGTCCGGCTGCGCATGGCGAACGGCGACTACCGCTGGTTCCAACTGCGTGGTGCTGTCGAACGCGACAGCAGCGGCAAAGCGCGCCGGGCGGCCGGCTCGATTCGGGACATTCACCAGCAAAAGATTGCCGAAGACCTGCTGCGGGAAGCACAACTACGCTTCGAACGCGCCGTGTCCGGCACGCAGGACGCGTTGTTCGATTACGACCTGCGCAGCGGCGAGAGGTGGCGTTCACCGCGCTACTACGAAATGCTCGGCTACCAGCCAAGTGAACTCGGCGAGTCCGAACACAGCATTGCTTCCCTGATTCACGGCGATGACGCCGTGGAAATCGACAAAGTCGTCGCCGACCACTTGCAGCACAACAAGTTGTACGACGTCCAATACCGGATCCGTCACAAGGAGGGCCGTTGGATCTGGGTGCGCGAGCGCGCCAAAGCCGAACGCGACGCGAGCGGCAAGCCAATCCGGATAGCCGGGTCGATCCGCGATGTCACGGAGTACCGCAAGACCCGCGACGCCATGGCCGTAGCCGCTGCCGAAGCCGAGGCGGCGAGTCGTGCCAAGAGCACGTTCCTCGCCACCATGAGCCACGAAATCCGCACGCCGATGAACGGCGTCATCGGCATGACCGGCCTGCTCCTCGATACCGGCCTGGATCGCGTCCAGCGCGACTATGCCGAAACGATCCGCGCCAGCGCCGACTCGCTGCTGACCATTCTCAACGACATCCTGGATTTCTCGAAAATCGAGGCCGGCAAACTCGACATCGAAAGCCTCGAAATGGACCTGACGGCCAACGTCGACGAGGTCGGTGCCATCATGGCGTTTCAGGCCGCGGCGAAAGGTCTTGAACTGGTCGTCAATGTGCGGCCCGAGGTGCCCGATCGCATTTTCGGCGATCCGCAGCGCATTCGACAGTGCCTGCTCAATCTCGTGGGGAACGCCATCAAGTTCACCCAGAGCGGCGAAGTCGTACTCGAGGTTTGTTCGCTCGGCCAGCAGGACGGTCGCTCGCTGGTGCATTTCGAAGTACGCGATACCGGCATCGGCATTCCGCCGGAAACGATCAACAACCTGTTCCAGCCGTTCGCGCAGGCCGATTCGTCCACGACCCGCAAGTTCGGCGGCACGGGGCTGGGACTGTCCATCGTCCGCAAACTGGTCGAAATGATGGGCGGTCAGACCGGCGCGCAGAGCGAACCTGGCAAGGGTTCGACTTTCTGGTTCACCCTACCGCTGGAAACCGTCATCACCAGCGAAGAGCAGTTGACGCCGGCGGTCGCGTTGTCCGGCAAACGCGTCCTGCTGGTCGATGACAACGAGACCAATCGGCGAGTGCTGTCGAGTCAGATGAATCATTCGGGATACTCGGTCGACTCCGCTGCATCCGCCGAGGAGGCGCTGACGCTGCTGCGCAATCAGACGTCCGCCTTCGATGTCATCGTGCTCGATTACCACATGCCGGAGATGGATGGCGCGATGCTCGGCGAGTACATCATGAAGGCCCGGGACATTCCGCCGACGCGACTGATGCTGCTGACCTCGCTGGATCGCTCCGGCGACATGCAGCGCTTCGCCGACATCGGTTTCTCGGCTTACCTCACCAAGCCCGTGCGCGCCCGCGAACTTCTCGACTGTCTCGACAAGACGCTATCGCGCAATATCGAACACTGGCACCTGCGCAGTCAGCCCATCATCACGCGCGGCACGTTGATCGCGGACGAGGGGCGCCGCCACTATGCCGGCGGCAAGGTGCTGCTGGTGGAAGACAACGCCATCAATCAGCGGGTGGCGCGCCGTTTTCTGGAACGCCTGGGTTGCGAAGTACACGTCGTGAGCGACGGAGCTCAGGCGGTTGCCGCCTACGAGCAGCAGACATTTGGTTTCATTCTGATGGATATGCAAATGCCGATCATGGACGGCATCGAGGCAACCCGGCGAATTCGCGAACTCGAGAAGGGCGCTGCACGGACGCCCATCGTGGCACTCACGGCCAACGCCATGATGGGGACGCTGGAGCGTTGCCTGGACGCAGGCATGGATGATTATCTGACCAAGCCGCTCGATATCTCGCGCCTGCAGGATGTGCTGGATCGCTTCTTCGGCAACGAGTTGACCCCGGCAACCCGCGAGTCCGCAGAGCGACAATCAGAGCGACAATTGCCGGATCGATCGTCGCCGCCGCTGGAGCCGGACCCCGCCGTGCGCGCCCGGCTGACCGACATTGCCGGCGACGACCACGAATTCGCCGCCGAACTCGTGAACGCCTTTGTCACGGGGGGCGAGCAAAGCCTGCATGAAATGCGCGCCGCCGTGGTTGCCGAAGATCGGTGCGCGCTGGCGCACGCCGCTCACAAACTAAAAGGTGCCAGCGCCAATCTGCATGTCGATCGCTTGACTCTCCTCGCCAGCCACGCCGAGACATGCGCCAAAACCGGCAAAGATGCCGACATCGAGCAGGCGCTGCAGGAGATTGCCACCGAGTTCGCGCGCCAGGTGCGCGCCTTGCAGGGAGACGTGGAGCGTCGTCCGCCACGGCACGCCGCGGCCAGCTGATAAGAAAGTGAGTGGTGAGTGGTAAGAAAGGCAACTTTCATCGTTCGGGTCGGCTGCAGCCGATGGAGCATTCTCATGAAACGATCCTGAGAAGCACCGCCGAGAACATGAAAACAGTCCTCTGACCATTCACGACTCACCAATCACTTCCGGATTTACTCCCCTTTCGGCACATATTCCTGTGGCGCTGCGGAACCGCCGCCGAAGAAAAACTTCTCCATTTCCGCCACCAGAAATTTCCGCGCCTTGGGATCGATCGGCGACAGGCGATATTCGTTCATGAGCATGGTCTGATGCTTGAGCCACCGCTGCCAGGCTTCCTTCGACGCCTGTTCAAAAATGCGCTGGCCGAGTTCGCCGGGATAGGGCGGACGGTCTAGCCCTTCCGCCTCGGTACCGAGAAGAACGCATTTGACGATTCGGGTCATGGAGGTGCTGTCCTGTGGTTGTCAAACGGTCGGGGGATGGGTCAGGAAGCGTTGACCGACTCGCGCCGGGCCGATGCCCTCAGTGTACCTTTCGAAATCGCACGGTTCACTGCCGCTATCCGTTCTCAAAGCAACGACGGCTGTGCGTCGGTGGCTGCCAGTACCAGTCGACGAATCAGCTCGACGACCGGCTTGGTCAATCCGATTTTCGAAGGCTGCTGCGGGTCATACCAGAGATGCCGAGGGTCGTCCTGCACACCCCGCGGAGTTGCAGTCACGGGGACCAGCAGGGGCTGCAAATGCAGATCGAAGTGCGTGAAGCCATGGACATAGGTTTCGCAGCGCGTCGGCGCAACGCTCCCATAACGATCGGAGAGCCACTGCGACGCCAATGCGTGCGCGTCGAATTGTGGAAAGGCCCACAGTCCGCCCCACAGACCCGTCGGTGGACGCTTCTCCAGCAGGACTTTGCCGTCATCCCGCAGCAGCATGACCGCGAAGGCTTCGCGCAACGGCCGATCCTTCCGCGGCCTGCGCGTCGGCAATTCGCTTTGCCGGCCCTGGCGCCGCGCCATGCAGCTTGCGGCTACCGGACAAGCAGCGCACAGGGGACGCGAGCGCACGCAGACTGTCGCCCCCAGGTCCATGATCGCCTGCGTGTAGTTGCCCGCGTGCTGCGCCGGTGTACAGGCATCTGCCAGTGCCCACAACTGCCGTTCGATCTCCGCCTCGCCGGGGAACCCCGCCACACCGAAATAGCGCGTCAGTACGCGCTTGACGTTGCCATCGAGAATCGGATGTCGCTGCGACATGGAAATGGCGAGGATCGCGCCTGCCGTCGAGCGGCCGATACCCGGCAGTGATTGCACGGCGGCCAGCGTGTCGGGAAACACGCCCGCGTAGTCGCGCACGATCTGCTGCGCCGCGCGATGCAGGTTGCGACCTCGTGCGTAGTAGCCCAGTCCGGTCCATAGATGCAGCACTTCATCGATGGGCGCGGCGGCCAATGCCTGCACCTCCGGAAATCGCGCCATGAACCGATCGTAATAGGGAATCACGGTCGCGACCTGCGTCTGCTGCAACATGATCTCCGAAACCCACACACGATACGGCGTCAGGTCGCGCTGCCAGGGCAGATGCTTGCGACCATGGTGCACGAACCATTCGAGCAAGGGCACGGTAAAGTGCAATTCATATGAGGTGTTCACACCGTCAGTGTAACGTCCGGCGCTGGCGCCGCGCGATGCTTTCCCTTGCTCAGCAGACGGTCGACTGCAGCGGCAGGTCGAATGAATGAAAGTAGCCAGTTTTCCATGGCGCTGCGCACAACCCCGAAGCATGAAACGTATCCCATCGAGTGCCACCCAGGCACATGGATGTGCCCGCCGCGCACGCGGCGAGAGCTGAGCAAAAATCACACTTTTTGCTCGGCTCCACGACCCTCGTGACAGGGAGTCCGATGGGTCGTTTCATACTAGGGCGGCAGCGCCGCTGCTTCGCTCGGCGGAACAACGATCTCTTGCGGCACTTCAGCAGCACGCTTCTCGATGTTACCGAACACGTTCAGCGTTGCATCGCGCAGGGTATTGAGCATCAGTCGGCGGCCGACGAACCGAGGTATCCACAAATCCGGCGACACTGTCGTGCGGTAGATGAGGCGAGTGCGTTGACCCGCATTGCTGAGTTGCGTGAACGTTTCGCCGTAGGTGATATCGCTTTGTTCGGGCAGTGTCGATGCGTGCAGCTCATGCACCTGCTCCTGCACGCGCTCGACTCGCTTGACGCTGCGGCAGAACGGACCGAGGCAGGCACGCAGCGCAGTGAACAGCATCACTTCCCCCGGAGCAGGCCGTTCCAGCACGCGCGACTCCAGTATCCGGGCATCGAGCGCCGGGTAGCTCGCGTAGTCTTTCAACACGGCGTCGATGCGATCGATCGGCGCATCGAGCGTGGCGATGAGCTCGAAGGAAAAGCGCTTCTCGGCAAAGCGCGCCTCAGCGCGTTCGATCTCCAGCGCCTGCGCGCCCCATGAGACCAGCGTCAGCGATAAAGCGAATGGACAATGCAACCCTGTCCTCATGAGTTGTCTTCAGCGTCCCAGCAGATTCTTGAGCTTGTCGCCGAGTTTTTCCTTCACTTTTTCTTCGACCTTGCCGCGCTCCTTCTCGACGCGCTGTTTCATTTCCTCCTTGAGGTAGCCTTCGACATCCGGACGCACTTTCGGGTCCGACAGGGAACCGCTCACCTTCACTGGGATGGCCGCATCCACCATGTCCTGCAATTCCGCGGCATCGGCGTTTTCGCGTGGCACCTTGAGCACAGCGGCGACCAATCGATAGTCGAGCGTATTCTTGGGAAGATCGACCGTGCCCTGCCCGGTGACCTTGAGCAACGGCATCGCGACGTTGAGATCGTTGTTGGCCAATATCCCGTTCCTCATGACGCCCGATCCCTGCAGGGCACTGAAGGCAGTGCGTGCGGGACCGGATCGCTCGGGTACCGTCTGCTGCTTGAGCAGCGCGCGCGCGCGGCGAATCTCATAGGTCAGATCGGCGCCTTCGAGCGCGCCATCGGCGACCTTGAAGTCGACCGTGCCATTCATGGTCTGCATCACCGCGTCGGTCGTGCGTCCCGAGCCGGCGAGCTTGATGTTGGCGTTACCCCTGCCGCTGAAGCGTTCGGTTTCGAACAGGTCCTTGAACAAGGGCGCGAAGTTCACGTTGCTCACATGCTCATCGAGACTGACGCTGGCCACCTTACCGGTCGCATCGATCCCGATGTCGCCGCGATACTGGCCACCGTACATGGAGGCTTCCGACGGGTTGAAGCGCACTCGGCCGTCGCGGGCACTCAGTCCGAGCCGCAGCTTGGTGAACTTGATGCCGGCGAAAATCGCCTCGCCGACGCGTAGTTCGCCGCGTGCATTCAGCGCGCGGAGCATGTCGACCGGAATCTCCGCCGGCGGTTTCTTGCTGGCCGCGGCAACCGGCCGATCGACCGGCGGGGCGAGATAGCGATCGGCATTGATGCGATCCACATCGAGATCGAAGCGCAGCGCCTTGGCGGCGAAATCGGCGACGCCCAGCGAACCCTTGGCCGTGGTGTCATCCAGTTGCAATGCTATTTCGCCCACGTCTGCGGTGGTCTTGGTGGCACTGACCCGGCCCGAAAAACTGAGCGTCTTGTACACCGTGGCATCGCGTGTCGGCGGCAGCTTGATGCCCAGCTTGGGCAACCATTCGCGTAGCGACAGCGGCTGCAGCTTGAGAGGACCGGTGAGCTTCGGCGCATCGAGGATATCGGTACCGGCCAGTGATCCGGTCAAGTGCGCACCCGCCACTTCCGCTTCGAACCCGAGCATTTCCAGTGTCTGGGCCGCAAGGTTGGCGTTGAGATTCTGGATGCGCAGTGCGACCGGCACCCCGTCTGCGGGATAGCCCTCGCCCTTCCAGCGGGTATTGAGGGTCAATCCTTCAAGTTGATGCAGCTTGCGGCCGATATCCGCAGACGCGGAACCCGCGCGGATCTCTACCGCCAGGCCCGGCGCGGGGTAAGTCGGGCCGGACAGTGTGATATCGATTGCAGGCTTGGCGAGTCGATAGATGTTTTGCTCAAGGTCGGCGACGACGGATGACGACAAATGCACTTTGATCGCAGATGGATCTTGTTCGAGCACGAATTGCATCGTGACATCGAACGGCTCACCCGACTGCAGCGGACCGGTGGTCAAGTTGAAATTGCGGACCACGCGCCGGGTATTGTCCTGCCGATTGTCGATCGTCACGGTCGCATCCTTGACCTCGACGCCGGCAATGGTCGGCCACCGGGTCGGTGCGGTGTCCTGAGCCGCCGCGGTGCCGGTGCCGGTGTCGTGTTGGCCCAGATCCGCCCAGTTATTGCGACCCTGCGCGTCGGTGAGCAGCCGCACGCGCGCGCCCTCGAGCGCCACCTTGCCGACTTCGACCTTGCCCCGCAGCAGCGGCAGCAGCCGCGCGCCCACGCGCGCCCGATTGATGGAAACGAACGGCTCGTCCCCGAAACCCGGTGCATCGCTCAATGTGGCCGCGCCGATGTCCAGCGCCAGCCACGGAAACACCGACAGCTTCAGATCGCCGCTGAGGTTGAGCTGGCGGCCGGTCTGTTTCTCCACGGCCTGCGCAATGTCGTCGCGATAGTCGTTCGGGTCGACGAATACGACGATAAGAACCAGAGCCAGCGCGATGACCGCGATGAGACCGCCGACGAGGTAACCGGTAATTCTGAGCGCTTTCATCTATCCGCCTCGATGATCGACCCACGACCGCTGCACTATGAAAATTGTGCGCGACCGCACACTTCCGATTCTAGCAGGGCACGCCTGGCTGCAGGCCCGCAGCACGGTGCGAACTGGGTAGCAGTTGCCTCTCAGGTCGTCCCTGAATATGCCTGGGTGCGGCGCAGATCCTTGTTACGAAATGACTCCAATGCTGAGCTACACCACCGTTCCATGGGCGTGATGTAGTCCGCTTGCCACACGCTCGCTAGCTTCGAACCGCGACCTTGATGACAACCCCGCAGACGCCAGACAGTTCCTCGCACGCACGGCGCATGACTCTCGTCATGATCGTCGCTGTCGTCTTGCTGGCTGGCGCGACATCGCTGTGGCTGCTGGGGATCTCGGCGACCGTCCTCGCCACGCATCTCGCGGCGAGCCTTGCAGGCGCTGTAGGTGTATTTGCCGTGCTGCGCATGTCGTCCTGGACAGGCGCGCAACACCAAACACCGCCGGCCAACGACTCCGAGGTCCGCCAGTTGCGCGAGCAATTGGAAGTCGCGGAGCGCATCCGCAGAGCAGTCAACGCGGCCGGCATGCGGTTGATCGACTGGAATGTGACGACCCAGCAGCTCAGTTTCGACCCGGAGCAACTACGTTGCTACAGCGCACAGGCACAAGCCTGCATCGGCAACCCCGTCGATTTCGCTCGCCAGGTCATCCACGCGGAAGATCTGGAACGCTTCGGCGCCGAACTGCACGAGGCGGTAAAGCACAAGGCGCAGTTCGTGCTGTCTTATCGTGCGCTCCATGCCGATGGCGTGCATCCGGTCCAACTGCATGGCCAGGTATTCCGCAATGCCGATGGCCGTGCGACACGAGTACTCGGTCTGTCCATTGACATGACCACCGAGGTGCTCGCGACGCAAAAAATCGAGCAATTGGCCCACGAACAGAAGCTGATCATCGACCGTCTCGATGCAGCGATCAAAGTCGCTGGCATCGGCCTGTGGGACTGGGACCTGGTGACGAACAAGCTGGTCGCCGACAAGTACATGGCCAGCCAGTTCAACTACGGCAGTGAGATTCCGGATGCCCGCGAGTTCATCCGCAAAATCATTCATCCGGACGATGTCGTGCAGTTTGAGCGCACGCTGGCCAAGGCCATCAAAGAGCTGGACACTGTCGAACACGAGTATCGCAACATCCGCGCCGATGGCCAGATCCATCACGCACAGCTTACGGCGAGGATATTCCGCGACGAAAGCGGCAAACCGTTACGCCTCCTTGCAGTAAGCGTGGAAACCACGCGCATCGTCGAGGCCGCGCGCAAGCTCGAACTGCAGGCGACAGAACAGCGGCAGTTGCTGGAGTGCCTGCACCACGCGACCGAGTTTGCGGGAATCAGTATCTTTGACTGGGACATCGTTGCCGATCGGCTGACGCTGGACGAGCAGATTGCCCAGGCGCTGGGACGTGACAGCCGGGTTGTCGAATGCAACGTGCGCGAGTTTCTCGCCACCACCGTCGTGCCAGAGGATCGCGCCGAGTTCAATATCGCGATCGACAGGGCCCTGGGCAGCGAGACCACACTATTCCATCGCTATCGCGTCGTCCTGCCGAACGCGGGCCTGCGTTACGTGCAGATCAATGCGCAGATCTTCCGCGATGCCGCGGGACGCGCGCTCAGCATGCTCGGCGTCACGATGGATGTCACCGCCGAAACGCACCGCACGCAATTACTGCAGCAGCAGGCCGAGGATGAGCGCGCCCTGCGCGACCGGCTGAACCTGGCAACGCACACTGCCGGCATCGGCGTGTGGGAACTGGACCCGCGCACGCGAGCGATAACGGCCGATATCAACCTCAGTCATCTGTTCGGATTGACCAGTCCCCTCAATGAACGTGCGTTGCGGCAGATGATCCATCCGGAAGATCGCGAGGCAGTGATGACTGCGCTGTGGGCAGCGGCGGTCGACAGTTCGAACAATGGCATCGTCTCGATCCGCCACCGCATCGCATCGGCGGGCACGGCGCGGCATGTACAGACGCATATCCGGGCCTTTTTCGACGACGCAGGCAAGGCGGAACGCATCCTGGGCGTCACCTGGGACGTCAGTGCCGAAGTCGAGCATTCGATGCAGTTGCAAAAGCAGGCGGCCCATGTGCAATCGCTGCTGGATCGGCTGAGCGTCTCCACCAAAGCCGCCGGCATTACACCGTGGGAGTTCGATCTGCAGACGCGCCGCTTTCTATGGGTGGAAAATCCACTCCCGGCCTTCGGGCTGACGGACGTCCCGATCGAAGACTATGGCGCCACGCTGATGAATGCCCTGCATGTGGACGACCGCAGTGAAATCGCTCGAATCATCCATGAGGCAATAGAAGGCACTGCCGAGACGTTCTCCTCTCGCTACCGGCTGGTGCGACCGGACGGAACCCAGCGGCACATGCAGGCCTACGCGCACGTCGTGCGCGACGAACAAGGCGTCGCGGTGCGTTTGCTGGGCGCGACGACGGACATCACCAACGAAGTGCAGACGACCGAGATGCTGCAACGACAGGCGGAACACGAACGTGGCCTGGTCGAGCGCCTGAACATGGCAGCCGATGTGGCCGGCATCAGTTCCTGGGAGATGGACCTGATCGAGCGCCGGATCTTGTGGATGGAGAACCCGATCAAAGGTCTCGAGAACTGCATCGGTCCGGACCAACTGCTCGACATGTTGCGCGACCGGCTGCCGTCGGCAGATCGGGACCATGGAATACAGGCGATCATCGCGGCGGTCGGAGAAAAGTCCGACCGCTTCACGTTCACTTCCCAGGCCGAAGCGAGCGATGGCCGGATCATCCATGTGCAGTCGCACGCCCGGCTCCTATTCGATGAGCACGGCACGGCGGTGCGCGCGCTGGGCGTGTCCCGCGATGTGACCCGCGAGATCGAGGACTCGCGACGCCTCGAAGAGCACGCACAACAGCAACGCATCCTGCTCGACCGTCTCAGCATCGCGACCCACGTGGCGGATATTTCGACCTGGGAAATCGATCTGATCGCCGAGGAATTTCTGTGGTTGGAAAATCCTATCAAAGAGCTGGCGCCACCGGACGATGTCGAGCACAAGCTGGCGAATGCGGCGCATCAGGTGGTGCCGGAGGACCGTCTGCTGATGCAACAATTCATCGGCAAAGCGATGGCAGCAGGCACGGACCGCCTCTCCTATCGTTGCCGCTGCTACGGCAATTCCGGCGGCATCGTCCATGTGCAGACCTACGCGAAGCTGATCCTGGACGAGCAAGGTCGGCCAGTCGGCCTGATGGGCGCATCCTGGAATGTGACCCGGGAGGTCGAGGCAGCGCAGCAGCTGGAACGACAAGCCCAACTGCTCAAGAATGCCGAACACCGCCTGGAACGCGCGTCGCTGTCGAGTTCCGAGGGTCATTGGGAATGGGATCTGGCCCAGGGCGTCGCGTGGTACTCGACCAGCTGCCACACGCTGCTCGGCTATGAGCAGCACGAGTTGCCGACCCATCTGCTGGAGTCGTTACGCATGATGCAGCATCCGGACGATGTGGCATGGCAGCAGGAACGCTTCGAACGACATGTGCAGCAGGCCGAGCCCTACGACTTCGAGTGCCGGCTGCGGCTGAAGCGTGGCGAGTATCGCTGGTTCCGTATCCGCGGCACGGCCGAGTGCGATGCCGACGGCACCGCGCTCGTCATGGCCGGCTCGATGCAGGACATTCACCAGCAACGCCTGGCCGAGGAGGCGTTGCGACTCGCGCAGCGCCGCTTCGAGCGTGCGATCAACGGTACGCAGGACGGCTTATGGGAACTGGAAGCCGACGGGGCGGCATGGTGTTCGCCGCGAGTGGGCGAACTGCTGGGATTCGCCGCCGATGAATTCGACAGCGACACGAACTTCCTGCGCATGTTTCTGCATCCGGACGATGCACACCCGGTTGCGGTCGCCGCGCAGGCGCATTTCCAGCAGGAACTGCCCTACGATGTGGAGATTCGCCTGCGCACCTGCAGCGGCACCTATCGCTGGTATCGCGCGCGCGCCATCGCCGAGCGCGATACGGACGGACGGCCCCTGCGCCTGTCCGGATCGCTGCAGGACATCACCGATGCCCGTGCCGCACACGAGGAGCTGGTACGTGCAACGGCAGTGGCGCAAGCCGCGAGCCGCGCGAAGAGCGAGTTCCTCGCGAACGTCAGCCATGAAATCCGCACGCCGATGAATGGCATCATCGGCATGACGCGCCTGCTGCTCGACACCTCGCTGGATCGCACGCAGAACGACTACGCGCAGACGATCCGCGGCAGCGCCGATTCGCTCATGAGCGTCATCAACGACATCCTGGATTTCTCGAAGATCGAAGCCGGCAAGATGTCGATCGAACTGCTGGAACTCGACCTGCGCAGCAATGTGGAGGACGTCGGCAGCATGATGGCGTTCCAGGCTGCCGCGAAAAATCTGGAGCTGGTCATGCATGTGCACCCGGACCTGCCGGATTGCGTGATCGGCGATCCGCAACGCATTCGCCAGTGCCTGATCAACCTGGTGGGCAACGCCATCAAGTTCACCCGCAGCGGCGAGATCGTTCTCGAAGTCCGCAATGTGGGCCGTCGCGACGGCAAAGTGCTCGCACAGTTCGAAGTGCGCGATACCGGCATCGGGATTGCACCGTCGGTCCTGCAGACGCTGTTCCAGCCCTTCGTGCAGGCAGACTCCTCCACGACGCGCCACTTCGGTGGCACCGGCCTCGGGCTGTCGATCGTGCGCCGGCTGGTCGAGATGATGGGCGGCGCGGTGGGTCTCGAAAGCGAATTGGGCAAGGGCTCGGTGTTCTGGTTTACGCTGCCGCTCGAGCCGGCACCGTCGAAACTCGCTTCGATCGAATCCGGAGCGCTGCCGCGCCAGGGCCGTCGTGTGCTGATCGTGGACGAAAATGAAACCAACCGTCGCGTGCTGGCCGGACAGCTGATGCACGCCGGCTACGAAGCGAGCCTGGCGAGTGGCGGCAACGAAGCGCTGCAGATGCTGGGCCAGGGCATCGCCGATCATCATCCTTACGACGTCGTACTCGCCGACTACCAGATGCACGACATGGATGGCGCCACGCTGGGCGAGCGCATCAATCAGGATGCCAAGCTGTCGCAGGCACGCATCGTCATCCTCACCTCGCTCGACCGGCATGGCGACATCCGGCGCTTTGCATCGCTGGGCTTCGCGGGTTATCTGACCAAACCCGTGCGCTCACGCGATCTGATCGAATGCCTGGATCGGCTGCTGACGCGCGAGGCGAAGGAATGGCATCTGCAGAGTCAGCCCATTGTCACCAGCGGCATGCTGGCGGCGCAGGAGAAAGAGCGGCGCTATCGCGGACATGTCCTGCTGGTCGAAGACAATGCCGTCAACCAGAAGGTCGCGGTGCGCTTCCTCGAACGCATGGGTTGTCAGGTACGCGTCGCGGACAACGGCGCCGAAGGCCTCAAGGCATTCAGCGAGGGCAAGTTCGACATCGTGTTGATGGACTTGCAGATGCCGATCATGGACGGCCTGACGGCCACACGCGAAATTCGAGCGTTCGAAGCGCAGCGTCCGGACCTGTCCGCGACCCCCATCATCGCGCTGACTGCCAACGCAATGACCGGGCAGCTGGAGCGTTGCCTGGAGGTCGGCATGAATGCGTTCCTGTCCAAGCCGCTGGAACTGGCGCGACTGCACGAAATCCTGGAGCGATTTGGTTTGGCCGTCCAAGCCGAGTTGAGCGGTAGTCAGCCGGCTGCCGCGCCGGCGACACCCATCGATCTCGCCCGCCTGCATGAGATCACCGAAGGCGATGCCGAGTTTGCGTACGAACTGGCTGCGACTTTCATCACCAGCGGCCACGCGGTGATCCAGGAAATCGTCGATGCCATGGCGGCACTGGACCGCGCAGCACTCACCCGGGCAGCACACAAGCTGAAGGGTGCCAGCGCGAATATTCACGCCACCCAGGTACGCGACCTGGCGCACTTGCTGGAAAGCCAGGCCAGTTCGGTCGATCAACCGCGCCTGCATGAACTGATCGAACGCCTGCATCGCGAGTTCGTGGCCGCTGCAAATTATCTGCAGGAACATGCCTCCGCACCGGCAGCCCGTGCCGGTTGAGCGCGCGATGAACCGGTATGCGCCGACGCTGACCGCATTGCACCGCCAACCGTTCGACTGCTCACCGCAGCGATCAGTCCATCGTTTCCACACTGACACGGTTGCGGCCGCCGGCTTTGCTGGCATAGACACCGGCATCGCACTTCGCCAGCAGAGCATCGAGCAGGGACCCGGCTGGCACATCGCCGCTCCAGCCTGAGGCACCGAAGCTGGCAGTCACCGGTAGCGAAAGTTGATCGAGCACGAAGGGCGCCTCGGCAATGCCCGTCCGCAGATTCTCGGCGGCGGCACCGGCGTTCGACACGTTCGTCTCGGGCAACACAGCGATGAATTCCTCGCCGCCGTAGCGTGCCACCCAGTCGCAGGCACGTACCCGCTTCTGCAGACTCGCGACAAACCATTTCAATACTTCGTCGCCGACCAGATGGCCGTGCGTGTCATTGATCTTCTTGAAGTGATCGACATCGCACATGACCACGGACAACTCGCGCCCATAGCGCGCCGCGCGCTCGATCTCGCGGGGGAGCTGTTCCATCAGATAACGCCGGTTGTACGCGCCGGTCAGTGGGTCCGTAATCGACAGCCGGCGGTTTTCTTCATTCGCTGAACGCAGCGAGCGTTCGAGCGTCACGATGCGCTTGCCGGTATTGAGGCGCGCGATCAGTTCCGGTTCGATGACCGGCTTGGTCAGGTAGTCATCGGCACCCGCCTGCAAGCCGGTGACGACATGTTCGATGGCATCGCGGGCAGTGAGCAGAATGGTGTAAATGTAATTGCGGTTCGGCGAGGCGCGCAGTGCGCTGCACAGGGCGATGCCATCCATTTCGGGCATTTCCCAGTCCGTGATCATGAGCTGGAAATCGCCCGCATCGATCTTGGCCAGCGCCTCGATGCCATTGCCCGCGGTTTCCACCACATACCCCGCACGCTTGAGCAATCGCGCCATGATCAGGCGCTGCGTGGGCTCGTCATCGACCAGCAGGATACGCCAGACAGGCGAGGTTACCGGCGGCTGATTCGAGGGCGTGGGTTGATTCATCACCGCCGATCGTAACCGCAACCGGTGCACGGCGCCAACAGCGCGCGGATCTTGCCGCGCCGACGTGAAAGATCTACGCAGCGATGACGAGCGCTGAGGCGCTCGTCACTTTTGCTTGGCGTTCCATTCGCGTACTGCCAGTTCGAGGGCCGTGCCCAGCATGGGGCGGCCGATGAAGTATCCTTGCGCGCGATCGCAGCTCACGGAGTCGAGGAAGTCCAGTACTTCCTGCGATTCGACGCCCTCGGCACAGGCGGTGAGCCGCAGCTTGTGAGCCAGCAGGATCATGGTCTCGACCATCGTACGTGCGTCTTCATGCGCGAACACATCGCGCACGAACGAAGTGTCGATCTTCAGCTCGCTGAAGGGCATCAAGTACAGCTGCTTGAGCGAGGAATAGCCGGTTCCGAAGTCGTCGATGGACAGGCCGAAGTTTTTCACGCGCATGCGCGTAAGCACATCCATGGTCGTGCTCGGGTCGAACATCGCCGCGCTCTCGGTGACCTCAAAGATGACGCGGCGTGCGTCGGCACCCACCTGCGCTGCCATGCGTGCGACCTGGTCGGGAAACGACAGATCGTTCAACAATTGCGGCGACAGGTTCACTGCAACGGACAATTGCAGTCCGGCGGCATCCCAGGTACGGCACTGCGCCAGCGACATTTCGAGCACCTGTTCGGTGAGTCGCCGGATCAGGCCGTTTTTCTCCGCCAGCGGAATGAATCGTGCCGGCGAAATGAATCCGAGTTGTGCATGGTTCCAGCGCGCGAGCGCTTCCACACCCTCGACGATCCACTTGCCGGGTGCAACGCGAGTCGCCTTGGGCTGGTAGTGGACCAGGATTTCGCGTTTGTCGAGCGCCGCCGCCAGTGCGGCAGGCGTCACCAGCGTGTCGCCGCGCAGGCAGCGACGCAAGGTGGTTTCCAGATCATTGAGCAGGATGGGCTTCTGCAACGCACCGAGCATGCTCAATCCCTGCGAACGGCCGATCTGTTCGGCGGTCGCCAGCACGCGCTGATCCATGCCGCTGGCAACCAGCACCTGGGCCTTGCTGCCCCGTTCGCCAAGATAGCGCAGCAATTCAATGCCGTCGGCGCCCGGCATCTGCAGGTCCAGCACCACCACCGTCGGCTGGAAGTCCTGCACCGCACGTCGAAATGCGTCCGGCTCGGTCACGGCCATGGTCTCGAAGCCCATGCTCAGGGCCGCTTCGGAAATGAATTCGCACAGATCGGGTTGGTCGTCGATGACGAGCAACCGGTTTTCTTGGTCAGGCAACACGCGCCTCCCGGTCCAGCACAAAGCGGATTCGCAGTGCCAGTTCCTCGTTTCGATAAGGCTTGTAGATGACTTCTGCGCCGCCGAGTCCGGTCGCGCCACTGAGCACGTTGCTCTCGGCATAGCCGGTCGTAAACAGCACATTGATCTCCGGCCGCAGGTCGCGCGCGCGTCGCGCCAGCGCCGGACCCAGGATGCCCCCGGGCATCATGATGTCGGTGAACAGCAGGTCGATGGAGTCGCTGCCGGCCAGAATGCGCAGCGCCGCATCGGCATTGGCAGCCGCCAGCGCGCGATATCCCAGCTGGCGCAGTGTCGTCACAACGGTCTCGCGCAGATCGGCATCGTCTTCGACGACCAGGATGGTTTCATTGCCGCCGGGCGCCGCCTTGGTCACGATGGTGTCTTCATGTTCGGACTGCTCTTCGCGGCAGCGAGGCAGATACAGGCGCACGGTCGTGCCCACCCCCAGCTTGCTTTCGATCGTTGCGAGACCGTCCGACTGTTCGGCGAAGCCATTCACCATCGCCAATCCCAGGCCACTGCCTTTGCCGGATTCCTTGGTGGTGAAGAAGGGTTCGAACACGCGCTTCAAAATCTCCGGCTCGATGCCTGCGCCAGTGTCGTTGACGCTGATAACGACGTATTCGCCGGGTTCGATCTGCGGGTGTTCCAGACAGAAGGCCTTGTCGATCCAGGTGTTCTGGGTGCGAACGGTGAGCCGTCCACCCTGGGGCATCGCATCGCGGGCATTGATCGCCAGATTCAGGATCGCATTCTCGAACTGTCCGGCATCCACGCGCGTGTGCCATAGATCCGGCATGCGCACCAAGCGCACCTCGATGGAATCGCCGAGCGTGCGCTGCATCAGATCGTTGAGCCCGAGCAGCTGGCGATTCAGATCGACCACCGTGGGATCGAGTATCTGGCGGCGCGCGAAGGAGAGCAGGCGTCGCGTCAGATCGGCGCCACGCACGGCCGCACGCATCGCAGTGTGTACCTTGCGCGCGAGGCTGGGCGTTTCCGTGACCCCGCGCTCGATCAGCTGCAGGTTGCCGAGCACGACGCCCAGCAGATTGTTGAAGTCGTGGGCGATGCCGCCGGTGAGTTGCCCGATCGCCTCCATCTTCTGCGCCTGCAGCAGACGCGCTTCGAGCCGCTTGATTTCGGTGAGGTCGTACGCGATGGAGAAGAATCCACGGACCTCGCCCTTACTGCCGATTTCCGGGACGAAATGCGTCTGCCATTCGTTGACCCGGTCGGCGCCGACTTCCGAATACGTCATGCTGCTGGATTCGCCACGCAGCGCCTGCGCCATATACGACGCAGTAGCTTCGACCGATGCGGGCGGCAGCAGTTCGCGCGCCGGTCGACCGATGATGCGGGTGCGCGGCAATCCCAGATAGTTTTCGACCGCCTTATTGGCGTAGGTCATCACGAGGTTCTGGTCGATGTAGCTGACGAGCGTCGGCATCGCGTCGAGCGTCAGTTCGTAGAAATCGCGTGTCTCGCGCACCTGGCGTTCGGCCATGAGGCGCTCGGTGACATCCTGCACGGTGCCATACAGGCGCACCGTCTGATTGCCACGGCGTTCCGCTTTGAGAATGATGCGAACCCATATTTCGCGATGGCGTGCGGTGGTGATGCGCATCTGCAAATCGCCGCTCTTGCCGGTCTGCATGGCCTGATCGCGCGCGAGCTGCAGCTGCGGCAGATCCTGCGGATGCACCGCGGTCTGTATCAGCTGCGCGTCGAGCTTGTGATTCAGCGGCAGCTCGAAGATCTCATAGAGGGCATGGGTCCAGTGCGGCCGTGCCGTGGCCACGTCGTATTCCCAGCCGCCGATCCTCGCGGTGGACTGCATGTCGCTGAGCAGGCTGTCGGTGCGCACGCGATCAGTGACATCGCGAAACGTCAGCACCGTGCCGGTCGAGCGTCCTTCGCTGACCGGTACGATCTTGTATTCGACGGGGCGTCGCTGGCCGTCCTTGCGACGCAGCAGCGCGCCGACGCCGCGCATGATGTCCGTGGTGAAGCGAACTCGCTGCACGACATCGCCATCGACCTCCGGCTGGTCGTCGGTATTGATCAGGACGCGATAGTCCAGACCGCGCAGCTCTTCGGGCTCGTAGCCCAGCTGCCGCGCCGCGGAAGGATTGGCGAACCGCACGCGGCCGTCGCCGTCCAGTTCAAGCACCCCTTCGCCCGATGCGTCGACAATGGCGCGGTTACGTCGATTGGTAGCGACCAGTTCGAGCAGCTGAGCGCGCGTCCGGTGACGGAAACGCATCAGCAATATCAAGGCAATCACCGCCGGGACTCCCGCCACGGCAAGCCCGATCATCAGGCCCTCAAAAGTGGCCGATTCCAAAAGTCCCTGCACAAGTTCCCGCTGTCAATGGCTGATCGTCAGTTGAGGGTCACAGTTTCGAAATCTGCTCGCGCTGCGCCGGCTCGCGTCCTGCGTACCAGTTGACGGCGTATTGCATCAGCTGCGCCGAGGTACGCAGCGACAGCTTGCGCTTGATGCGCTGGCGGTGCGACTCCACGGTCTTGACGCTCAGATTCAGCGCCTCCGCCGTCTGTCGGGTCGATAAACCCTTGCCGATCATGTGCAGCACCTGCAGTTCCCGATTCGTCAGGCTGTCGATCGGATTGGCGGAAATGTAGGCTCCGCCGGAGGCGAACTTCTCGATCATGCTGTTGCCGACCGCTTCGCTCACATAGATTCCGCCTTCGAGCACCCGCCGCAACGCGATCAGAAACTGGTCCGAGGCGGCCTGCTTCATGATGTAGCCGTTGGCCCCCGCCGACAGCATGCGTTCGGCATAAATCGCTTCATCGTGCATCGACAGTACCAGCAGCGGCAGCGAGGGGTAGTGCGCGCGGGCGTCCTTCACCAGCTCCAGGCCGTCGCCCTGCTTGAGCGAGACGTCCACGATAACTGCGTCGGGTTCGAGTTCCCGGATCAGCGATTTCGCATCGCGGGCCGTTTCGGCTTCACCGCACACCTCAAGGTCGGCCTCCGCCTCGATCAGGCGACGCAGCCCTTGCCGCACGATCGGGTGATCGTCGACGATCAGCACGCGTCGTTTGCGATCTTTGACGGTGTTCGAGAGCGGTTTGTGGACACTCTTGAACAACGATGGTCCTAGGCTCATTGCTTCACTCCTGCACTCACACGGTGCCGCCCGTCCGTTCGGTGCCGCGCCGTACCTTCATTGAATAACGATCATGTCAGCTCGCAGCGTCCGGTGTCACGGCCGAACGCTCATCAGCAACCTCATCTGCGTCCGACCGCCGACTCACTGCGCCGCTTTCAAGCGGCGACGCGTCCGGGCTGGCCGCGCCGCGGGGACCGGCAGTTGCGCCAGGCATTCGCATACGATACGTGTGCCGTGCGGCACCAGTCGTTCGAACTGCACCTCGCCGCCCAGCATGCGCGCCCGGTAGCGCATGGTCTTCAGTCCCATTCCCGCCGCGTCCAGCGCAGCATCCGGCATCCCGCTACCGTCATCGGTAATTGTCAGCCTTACCTTAGCGCGCACAATGCTCAAATGCAGTCGTATAGTCCGCGCTTTTCCATGGCGAACCGCGTTGCTGACGGCTTCCTGCGCAATACGGTACAGATGATTGGCGATTTCGGCATTGAGTAGCCGGCCCGCCGGCGCGCGATGGGCGAATGTCACCTGCACGCCATACAGATCCATGGCGTGCATCGCCATACCCTCAAGCGCGTCCTGCAGTCCACCCCGCTCCAGGTTGACCGGCGACAAGCCGCGCGCCAGCGCCCGCGTATTCTCGATCGCGTTGCTGACCAGCCGCGTGATCCCTTCGATCTCCGGCAATGCTGCCGGATATTCGCTCGTCAGGCGACCGGCCACGCCACGCAGCATCAGGGCGATACCGGTGAGTTCCTGCCCGAGCCCATCATGCAGATCGTTGCCGATGCGATACTGCTCGCGGTTGACGGCTTGCAGGATGGCACGTTCCAGCTGTTTGCGCTCGCTCACATCCTGCAACACGGCGAGCCGGTGATTGCCGCCGGCCACTTCGATGCCGGACAGCACACCCGCCACCGAAAAGTACGTGCCATCGCGACGCCGGGCATCGAATTCGACCTTCATCGATCCGTCGGCGGCTGCGGCCAGCTGATCCAGCGATCGCCCGGCCAGCATTGCCAGTTCCCGGCCGATCAGCGCCCCGCGCTCGAAACCGAACATGGCATCGAATGCCGGATTGGTGATTTCGATCAGCCCGCGCTCGTTGATGACGGCCACCCCCTCCAGCATCGACTCGATCATGCGCGCCTGCGTCGCAATCGCGCGCTCGGCGCGGATTTGTTCGGTGGTTTCGCTGGCCACCAGCGTCAGCGCCGTGACCTGGGCATGCTCCACGACCGGTGAAACGCGTATATCGAAATGCCGCAGCAGTCCTTCGCTGGCTGCTAGCTCAGCGGTGAATCCATCGGTCTTGCCGGTCGCCAGGACCCGATGCAATGTCGCCAGAGCCACTGGATGCAGATGGGAGGGAAACAGGTCGGTCACGTGCAAATCGTCGACGTCGACCGGACGGTGCTCCGCCATCGCGCGATTGACGAACAAGACCCGCAGATCGCGATTCAGCAGCATCACGCAATCGGGCAACGTACCCATGATCTGGCGCAGGGTTGCGTCGGAACCGGCAAGCGCAGCGCCCGCCACGCGCGTATCCGGCGCTGCCTTCTGGGCTTCGCCTGATTGCGCGGCCGCAGGCCGCCGCTCCATCGGTTTCGACAACGCACTCACCCGAATCTCACTCCGGACCACCGGTCTGCGGCGACACAGCGCGGTCGCACCGAACGCATGCCCAGGCGCACTGTGACCACAGTACGCGGGCGGTAACACAACGATCTTGTTGGAGAGCGCGCAGCGGAAATATGAGCCAATCCCCGATTGTGGGCCATGTCGCGCACCATATTTCGCGACTCATGCTGCAATGCCGCGCCAGGTGAAATAATATTGTGAATCAATATGTTGAAAATGCGATCTGCGTTCAGTTCAGCCGTTACCGGCCGGTGATCAGTTACCCCCGGCATTCCCCGGCACCGCCGGCGCTGTGCGATCGGCAACCCACTGGGTGGCGTAACGAATCAGCTCGCTGGTGGAACGCAGATTCAGTTTCTCGCGCATGTGCCGGCGATGCGCATCGACGGTCTTCATCGACAGCTCCAGGCGCTGCGAAATCTCGCGTGTACTGATGCCGGCGCCGATCAGCCGGAACACTTCCAGTTCGCGCTCGGTGAGCGCCGAGACCGGGTCTTCATCGGCACCCGGGGCACGCCCGCGCGCGACCTGGCTCAACAGGCGTTCGCCCATGGCGGCGCTGAGATGCCGCTGGCCGCGAGCGACCTTGCGCAACGCGCCGAGAAAATCGGTACCTGCCACGTTCTTCATGACGTAGCCACTGACACCCAGTCGCAGCAATCGCTCTGCGTACAGCGCCTCATCCTGCATCGACAACACCAGGACGCGAACGTCCGGATGGCTCTGCCTGATCCAGCGCACCAACTCGATGCCATCGTCGGCGCCGAGCGCCAGATCAATGACGGCGACGTCCGGTTCTTCAGCGTCGATCGCACTTTGCGCATCGCTTGCCGATGAAGCTTCGGCAGTGAGTTGAAACTCGCCCTGCCCGGCCAGTAACTGCTTCAGCCCTTCGCGAACGAAGGGATGGTCATCCACGATGACGATCCGTGTTTGCTCTGCCACTTTGGCACCCCTAATTTCGTGACTTGTCGTGACTTGCGATCATGCACTCTATAGCACCTGCAGATCACAGCAGTTTGCGGTCCGACAAGACATTCACAATCGCCACTTTCCACAGTCGTGACGCAATCGCGCTTTGCGGCCGCCAAAGTCACGTAGCGTCGATTTCGTTGCATTATCGGCCGGGCAACGCTGGCACGATAAGCACTTTGCCCCCGAATGCTGCGCTCCCTCTACCGGCAAGTCGTTTTGCCGGCGCGGCCGCCCCTGTCGGCAAGACCGTTTTTGGCGGTATCCTGTCCGCCTGTCGGACTTGCAACAGCGGATTCGTAAAGGAACACTGTCCGTACCATGAAAAAGGAAGCCTCCAAACCGTTGCGGTTCGTACTGCTGGAAGACAACGTCAACGATGCCGAACTGATCCAGCTCGAACTCGCGCGCAACGACATCGCGGTCGAATGGCGTCATGTCATGTCGGAAACGGACTTTCGCGATGCGCTGCGCACGACGCCACCGGACATGGTGTTGGCCGACTACACCTTGCCGGGATTCGATGGGCTGACGGCGTTGCGTATCCTGCTGGAGCACTGGCCGGATGTGCCGTTCATCTTCGTCTCCGGATCGCTCGGTGAAGAGCGCGCGATCGAGGCGTTGAAAAGCGGCGCCACCGACTACGTGCTCAAGGACCGATTGCAGCGGCTGCCCGCCGTGGTACGCCGGGCGCTCGCCGAAGCCAGCGATCGCCGCGAGCGGCGATTGGCAGAAGTCGCGCTCGAGAAACAGCGGCTGTTGCTCAGCACGCTGATCGACAGCCTGCCGGAAATCGTGTTTGCAACCGATACCGCAGGACAATTGACTGTGGTCAATCGGGCCTTGTTGGACATGCTCGGCAAGAAGCGCGAAGCCGTATTGGGACAGCGATTGTCCGCCGTCTGGCCGGAAGAGATCATCACCGACATCGAGGCACAGAACGCCGTGACCATCCGCACCGGCCGGTCGACGACCGATCAGGAACGGGCCTGGATTACCGCGGACGGCACGGTGCGCTGGCTGACGGTGACCCAGGTGCCGTTACGCGATCATGGCAAGGTCACCGGCCTGGTGGGCACCATGCGCGAAGTCACCAATCAGAGAGCGCTGGAGCAGGAATTGCTGGAGATTTCGAATCGCGAACAGCGGCGGCTGGGCAGCGATCTACACGACGGCTTGGGCCAGGAGCTCACCGGGCTGTCGTTGCTACTGAAAGGGCTCGAAGTGCAACTGTCACGCGAAGCACCGCAATATCATTCGCAGGTCACGAAGATCAGCGACCTGCTGGCACGCGCGATCCAGAGCACGCGGTCGCTGGCGCGCGGTCTTGCACCGGTGAATCTCGAGCGCGGTGGACTCTCCGAAGCACTCAAGCATCTGGTGGCCCGTTGCACCGACATGTACAGCCTGCAGTGCTCGTTCACCAACAACTCGATGAAGTTACCCGACCTGGAAGAAGGCGCGGCGACACATATCTACCGGATCGCGCAGGAAGCGAGCACCAACGCCGCGCGTTATGCGCACGCGACCTCCATCGGCATCGACCTGCGCACCGCCGGCCGCAAACTGCAGCTGTCGATTGCGGATGACGGCATCGGGCTGTCGGCCGGCCTGTCGCAGCGCCAGCCCGGCCTGGGATTGAAGATCATGGAATATCGCGCGCGCATGCTCGGCGGCACGATCAACTTCGAGGAGCCAGGCACCGGCACCCGGATCGTGCTGACGGCTCCGCTGCATCTGCTGCGACCGTCGAAGGATAAATTGCGCCGAGCGATGTAACGCGGCGCGGCTAGCATGCCAGGCCTTTCCCGTTTCCTACTTCCTCACCACCGGTATCAGCGTGTGATCGCCACCGTTCCACACGCTGATGAAGGATTCGATTTCGGCGGCCGGCATGGCATGCGCGATGAACTCGCCCTGTAGAGCATCGCAACCCAGTTGTTCGAGAAACTCGAATTGCGGTGAGGTTTCGACACCTTCGGCGCACACCTTGAGCGACAAGTTATGTGCCAGCTCGATGATGGCGCGTACCACGGTCGCCGCCGGTTTCGTCGCCATCACTTCCGCGATCAGCGAACCATCGATCTTTACTTCGCTGAACGGCATTTTGTACAGCTGGGTCAGCGAAGACAGGCCGGTCCCGAAGTCATCGAGCGACAAGCCCACACCGCGCACGCGCAGGCGCGTGAATATATCCATGACCAGATCGGGATCGTGCAACGACGCCGCTTCGGTCACTTCCAGATTCAGCTGATCCGCGGTGACATCGAACTCTTTTAGCAAGCGCGCCAGTCGATCGGGAAATTCCAGATCCTGCACCAGGCGCGGCGACAGATTCACCGCGGCGGCCAGATGCAGGCCGCGACTGCGCCAGTGACCGATCTGCCGGATCGCATCGGTGAGCACGAAATCGGTGATGCCGACGATCAGCCCGGACTGTTCGGCGAGCGGCAGAAAATCGCCTGGATACAGCAGGCCAAGCCGCGGATGGCGCCAGCGCACCAGGGCTTCGGCACCGGTCACCTGCCAATCGTGCGCCGCGCGCTGCAACTTCGGCTGGTAGTGAACGATCAGTTCGTGTTCGTCGATCGCCCGTTGCAGATCGTCGAGTGAAATCCGCTCGTCGGGCTCTAAATGACGCGCCAGCAGCGCCTCGATGTCTTCGAGCATGGCCGGCTTCTGCAACGTACCCAGCATCCGCAGCCCGAGCGATTCGCCCAGTTGACGGGCACTCGTCAATACACGCTGATCCATGCCGCTGGCCAGCAGCACGCCGGCGCTGATGTTCTGGCGTGCCAGATAACGCAGCGCCTCGATGCCGTCCATGCCGGGCATCTGCAGATCCAGCAAGATCAGCGTCGGCTGCCGACGGGTCAGTTGATCGCGAAAACCCGTGGCACTATCGGCAGTGATCACATCGCAGCCGACACCCTGGCCGATATGCTCGATCAACTCGAGAAAATCGGTCTCATCGTCAACTGCCAGAACCAGATTCCGCTTACGCCGGGACACGTCGATTCTCCTCTCGTTCATCCAGGATCGCGCGTATGCGACGGGCAAGGTCTTCCACCTTGTAGGGTTTGCTCAATACTTCCAGCGAGCCGTCGAGCATACCGCGCTGCATGATCGCACTTTCGGTATAACCCGTCGTCAGCAGCACTTTCAATCCCGGACGCCGCTCGCGTAACTTGGTCGCCAGATTCGCACCCAGCAGGCCGCCCGGCAACATGACATCCGAGAATACCAATGCGATCTCCGGGTGTTGCGTGAATTGCTGCAGCGCCTGCTGGCCGTTCGCCGCCTCGATCGGGCGATATCCCAGACTGATCAGCACCTCCACCGCCGTGGTCCGCACTTCTTCATTGTCTTCGACGACCAGAATCGTTTCACCGCCACCCTGCAGTGCGGACACCTCGCTGTCGTTGGAGCTATACCTGTCGATTGCCGACTGCGTCCGTGGAAAGTACAGACATACCGTCGTACCGCCGCCTGGCGTGCTGGCAATACTGACATGTCCTTCCGATTGCTTCAAAAAGCCATACACCATCGACAGGCCCAGGCCGCTGCCCTTGCCGACATCTTTGGTCGTGAAGAAGGGCTCGAAGACACGCTTGAGCACTTCCGGCGGCATGCCGGAGCCGGTGTCGCTGATTTCAAGGACGGCATAATCGCCGACGCGCAACGGTTCCGGGTCGCTCGCGCGGTCGGCCGCACCGATCGACACATTGCGCGTGACCACACTGATCACGCCGCCGTCAGGCATGGCGTCGCGCGCATTGATCGCCAGATTCAGCACCGCGTTTTCAAGCTGGCCCGGATCCACTTTGATGGGCCAAACTTCAGGGTCCAGCGACTGGCGGATGACGATCTCCCCTGTCAGCGAGCGCCGCAGCAGTTCGAACATGCCGCCTATCAGAGTGTTCAACTCGACGACGCGCGGCTCCAGAACCTGCTGGCGCGCGAATGCGAGCAGGCGTCGCGTGAGTTCGGCACCGCGCATCGCCGCCTTCAGGGCCGTTTCCGCCTGTTTCAACAGGCGTGGACTCTGACGCATGGCGCGCGCCAGCAACTGCGTGTTGCCGACGATGACGGACAGCAGATTGTTGAAGTCGTGCGCGATACCGCCCGTCAGTCGGCCGATGGCTTCCAGCTTCTGACTCTGGCGCAGCTCGGCTTCGAGCTGGCGCTTCTCGGTCACATCACGGACGGCGACGAAACAGCCCAGTACTGCGCCCGTGGCATCGCGATGCGGCAGGAAGGTGGCGTCCGTGTCGAGCGAGCGTCCGTGCGCATCGCGAAACTTGCCTTGGGTTTCCACCGGCTTGCCGTTCAATGCCTCGCGGACGAACTGACCGATGACGAGATAGCGCTTCTCGCCGATGACTTCTGCCACCGGCTGGCGGTAGGTCTCGGTCAGCGGTTTGTCGAAGAACTTCTGGAAGCCGAGATTGGCGTAGACGACGCGCTCGTCGCGATCGGCATAGGCGATGAGCAACGGCAACGAATCGAGAATCGTGCCGTAGAAATCCTGGCTGCGGCTGAGCGCTTCCTCGGCACGGATCTGCGCTGAAATGTCGCTGATCGAACCGGCCAGTCGCATGGGCCGCCCGGACGCATCGCGATCTGCACGCCCGCGCAGCCGGCACCAGATCCAGCCGCCCGTCGCCACATTGATCCGACAACGCACGTCCAGCGGCGTGCGGTTTTCCAGATGTGCGCGAATGCTCGCGAGCACCTTGGGGCTGTCCACCTCCTGCAGCAGGCTTTGGAACGCAGCGAATGTGTCGGGAAATTCGCGTTCGCTGTAGCCGATCATTTCCCGAAAGCGCGCGGCATACCAGACATGTCCGGTCAGCAGATCCCAGTCGTACAAGCCATCCGACGTGCCGCGGACCGCGCGCTCCCAACGCTGCTCGACCTCGCGGGCATCCTGCTGCATCTGGCGACGCCGGGACACATCGCGCAGCACGCCAATCACACGCACCGGGGCGCCGGAATCATCGCGTCGTACCACTTTGGCACGCGCGGCAAACCATCTGGGCGAGCCGAAGCGCGTCGGCAGTTCGTACTCGCATTCGAAGTGCTCCGTCGAACCTTGCAAATGGCGTTGGAGCTGATCGAGAACCTGCGGCGCATTGGCTGGCAGCATCAAACGCTCCACCAGGTCGGTGCGCTGTACCAACTCAGCCGGTTCGATGCCCACCGAATGGCGCCACTGGTCGTTGTAGTACACCGCGTCTGCGGGGATATTCCACTCCCACATCGACAATTCGCTGGCTTCCATCGCCAGCTCGAGCCGTGCTTCGCTGGAGCGCAGCGAGGTCCGCGCCACCTTGTATTTCTCGATACTCTCCACTGTCATCAGCAGCAACGAGGGCTCGCCTGACAGGGTCCGCAACGTCAGCCGCGACCACATCGCGCCCTGGTCACCGGCCCCTGGGTCACTGCCATAAATCAGCAACTCACCGCTGTAGTCGCTGCAGTTCATCAATGCCGACCGCAGTTCCTGCGCCGCCTCCGGATCGGTGTCGCGACCGATCAGCATGAGCGGACTACGTCCCTTCAGCGCCTCTGCTCGCAGCCCCGTCAGCGTCGTGAACGCCGGATTGACGTGAACCACGTGGCGAGTGGCGCCCTGCACCGCGATGACGAGCACGCCATTGGCTACCGCATCGAGGGCGACGCAGACGGCAGATGACAGGTCGTAAGAATCTGCAGCTGACATAGTCCGTGGTGGTTGCAAGTTCCGTGGAACAACATAACCCTGGCGCGCGAATGCGATGCAGCGTGACGCAGTCGTCGCAGTAAAACTGTGTTCTGAAGCGCGCGTGCGCGCGATTAGGGGAAACCCCGGGGCGGGGTTTAGACACTCGGGTAGCGCCGTGCCTTTGGTCAAACAATGGCAGCTCGGCGCCCCGCGTGCTTGAAAGGCTTTCACTTCAGCGGGCTTCGCGGGCACCCCGGGCGACGGCTGAATTCGGCGTGGCAGGCCGATCCTGACGTATGATTCCGCAGCGGGCCGACTGCCAGCGGGCAGCTCTTCGTTGCGGAGGCGGATATGTACGATTGCAGAAAGTTTTTTATCGATGGCGCGTGGGTGGCTCCGAGCGGACGACGCGAACTGGAGGTAATCAATCCTGCGACCGAAGCCAGCGTCGGTAAGATCCTGCTCGGCACCGCTGCCGACGTGGACATCGCGGTGCAGGCCGCGCGCGCCGCTTTCGAGAGTTTCTCGGCAACCCCACGCGAAGAACGCATCGCCTTGCTGGAACGAATCATCGTGGCATTTAAAAAGCACATGCCGCGCCTGGCGACTGCGATTTCCGACGAAATGGGCGCACCGATGAAGTTCGCGTTGCAGGCGCAGGCAGGCAGCGGGCTGGGGCACCTCAACGCAACGCTGGCCGCCTTGCGGGCATTCAAATTCGAAGAACTCAACGGCACCACGCTGCTGCGGCACGAACCGATCGGTGTCTGCGGGTTGATTACGCCCTGGAACTGGCCGATCAACCAGATCGCCTGCAAGGTGGCACCCGCGCTCGCCGCCGGCTGCACCGTCGTGCTGAAACCCAGCGAGACAGCGCCTCTCAGCGCCCATGTCTTCGCCGAAATTCTCGAAGAAGCCGGCACACCCAAAGGGGTGTTCAACATGGTCGATGGCGATGGTCCGACCGTCGGTGAAGCGATCTCGCGTCATCCGGACATCGACATGGTGTCGTTCACCGGCTCAACCCGCGCGGGCATACAGGTAGCGAAGGCCGCGGCCGATACCGTCAAGCGAGTGTCGCAGGAACTGGGCGGCAAGTCCGCCAACATCATTCTTGCCGATGCCGATCTCCACGCGGCGGTGAAGACCGGCGTGTTGTCGATGATGTCGAACACCGGGCAGTCGTGTAACGCGCCTTCCCGCATGCTGGTGCCGGAACGGCTATACGACGAAGCCGTGAAGATTGCCAAGTCTGTGGCCGAGAGTCCGGTGGTCGGCGACCCGAAAGCCGCAGGAACGACGCTGGGCCCGGTGTCGAACAAGACCCAGTTCGACAAGATTCAGCGCCTGCTGGAAAAAGGTGTCGAGGAAGGCGCCACGATCGTGATCGGCGGTCCGGGACGCCCGGCCGGCATCGACAAGGGTTACTTCGTGAAGCCGACCGTGTTCGCGAACGTGAACAACCACATGACCATCGCGCGCGAAGAGATCTTCGGACCGGTGTTGGTCATGATTCCGTACCAGGACGAAGCCGACGCCGTGCGGATTGCGAACGACACTGTCTACGGGCTGGCGGGTTACGTGTACTCGGGCAAGATCGAAAACGCACGGCGCATCGCCGCGAAACTGCGCACCGGCATGGTCCATCTCAACGGTGCCACCACCGACGTGAATGCCCCCTTCGGAGGCTATAAGCAATCCGGTAACGGCCGCGAATGGGGCGCGGCGGGGTTGAAAGAGTTTCTGGAAGTGAAAGCGGTGATGGGATATTCGAGTGGCGCTGCGTAGCGCTACTCGGAGGTGACAGGCTACGGGCGACAGGCCACGGCCAGAGTTCAGATACTTCATCGCCCACGGCGACTCTCTTTCTCTGGCCGTAGCCTGAAGCCCGTCTTACCGTAGCCAGCGTCCGCTCACCTGTATGGCCCCCGAGTGGGGTCCGGCGGTGGCGGTGCGGCACCCACGGCACGGTCGAAAATCCGGTGCACTTTGATGCCGGCGAGAAAAGTCTCCCCGCTCCACGCAATGATCGATTCCAGCTGATCGGTCTTTTTCAGGCGGCGGTATTTCTCGGTGACGCGCGGACCCTTCGTCGCCTTGCGTTCGATGACGAACCAATCACCATCCCAACCGACCGTCGAATCGGCTAGCGCGCCTTCCGGCATCGAAACCTGGCTGCGGGAGCCGGCCTGGAACGTCCGCGATTCGCGATCCGAGCGAATCTCCAGCGTGCGCCCCTCGGGGGACTGCTGGATATCGAGGGACTGGGTGATGCCCAGCATGCGGCGAAATTCCGCTTCGCGTGCCAGACGTCGTTCGCGGCCGTAGCGCGGATCGGTCATCGCGGGCGGCATCACCGACTCATCGAGTGCTTCGAGCGGCGTGCGTCCACGCTCGCGCTGTTCCCACCGACGACGTTCCTGCCGCTCTTCTTCCTCCCGTCGCGCCAACAACGCCTCCGCATCGTCGCTCAACCCTGCGTTGATGATCCAGCGTCCGCTCAAGTCGATGCCCTCCTTGCTGGTCGCATTCAATGCCGTCGCAAGCGTTGCACACGACAGCAGGATAACGGCAAGTACGGCACGCAGGATCGCTGGCATTGCGGGAATCGGGGTAAGCAGGTGAAATCCGCTCCTTCCCGGCGACTCTAGCAGCCAGCGCCGCTGCGTGTGAAGCGCATGTGTTCTTCCGACTGTTACCGACTGTACGAAAGCGGACCGTACTCGCAACGCTCACCCAGAAGCGACCGTTCACCGACTCCGTTGCTTATCCAGGCTCAGCACAGACCACACGCTGCTGTATTGATCCGTCCAACCCTGGAACGCGGGCTGCGCGGTCGCCGGTTGCATGTCGGCGCCAACGAACTGCCGCCGGTGCAGCAGATCGCTGTTCGAGGTGATCAGCACCCAGTGACTGGCATTCGCTATCTCATCCTGCGCGTTGCGCACCACCGTCGCGGAACTCCCGAGATGTTGAGCGGCCCGCAGGCACACCGGCACAAGATCGAGATAGCGATTGGAAATGTGTACCGCGAGCACGCCGTCGGGTTGCAGATGCCTGAAGTAGAGTTCGAACGCTTCGTTGGTCAGCAAGTGTATCGGGATGGCATCGCTGGAAAAGGCATCCACAGCGAGCACATCGAACCGCTGGGGGGCCTGTCGTTCGAGCGTGAGACGCGCATCGCCTCGAATGCGTCGAGCGTGCGCCCCACCCCTGACCTGGTCGAGTAGTACGCACCCGCCACATCGCGGTACCCCGCGGCCGTATATTGATAGCCGTGACTGATCGTGCCGTGGACGAGCCTGCGAGTGGCGATTTCGGTGTCACGATGGTAATCGCGCACCTGCAACACGCCGTAGAAATTGCGAGCGACGACGACGCTGTCTGCGCGACTCTTGATCTCGGCAATCACCAGGACCCGTACCAGGGCTGCTGCGCCGGCAAGCATCGCAATTCGAACCAGCCACAAGGTGCGATCGGAACCGCTGCGGCGCCAGTGCAGCAACGTCACCAGCGCGGCGATCACGCTCAACAGCAACGGCAGTTCCAGAGAGGTCGCGAATATCACCGGCGCAACCACACCAACGAACGCTCCGCCGAGTGCGCCCCCTGCCGCAATCAGCAGGTAGAAACGCGTCAGGAACCTGCCTGTCGGCCGCCGATACACCAACTCGCCGTGACACATCGTGCAAATGACGAACAGACTCAGCAGGTACAGTGGAATGACATAGCGAATGTCCTGATACGTTTCGCTGTTCGTGTACAGCCAGGCCATGCAGCCGAGCGACGCGACGACCAGCGGCAAGAAAACGGAGCGACGATAGACGCTTCGGGTACTGAAGGTCAGAATGAATGTCAGCAGGTACAACGCGAGCGGCACCACCCAGAGCAACGGGATGGGCGCAACGTTGGTACTCAACTGCGCCGACGCCGCGACCAGGAGCGCCGACCCGCACGCCGACAGCAGCACCCACCACAGCATCTGCACGGTGCGCGGCGCGACGCACTGCGGTTCAGAACTTGTCGTCTTGTGCGGCAACGCGACGAAGCAACTCTTTCGGCCCACCACGATGCATGCGGCTGCGAACGCGACGAATGCCACACTCCAGCCCATGGCCAAGGTCCGCGATCCGAATACCGGTTCGAGCAGCAGCGGATAAGCCAGTAACGCCACCAACGATCCCGCATTCGACAGAGCAAACAGCCAGTAGGGTACTTCGCTGCCGAAGCGGCGCATGTACCACACCTGCAGCAACGGACTGGTTGCACTGAGCAGCAGCGAGGGCAATCCGACGGTAACCGCCAGCAGCAGAAAAATCTGCCAGATGGGGTCACCTGCACCGATGGGTCGCCACGCCGCCGACGGCACGATCGGCATCAACGCACAACCTGCCAGCAGCAACATCGCGTGAACGATCCATTGCCTGCGCGACGGCACGTGGTGCGTCAGCCAGTGGGCGAACGCATAACCGCCGAGCAGGCACACCTGGAAGAAAACCAGCGCCGCGCTCCACACTGTCGAGGTTCCACCGAACCAGGGCAGAATGAGTTTCGCGATCAGGGGTTGTACGAGAAACAGCAGGCAAGCGCCAAGGATGGCTGTCGCTGCAAACAGAACCATCATGCATCCTTCAGACTCGGAAAGACCGCGTGAGCTTTGCGTTATGCGTTATACGACAAGGGAGCGGCTGCCGCAGCGCTACCTGCCTTCTGGTTGCCGAGACAACAGTAGCGCGAATGCGCGCTGGAAATCCACCGGCGTGGCAAAGTAGTCATTGCAGGGGTTTGTAAATTCCGCCTACTATTTCACGACCGACGCAGCCCATCCCCTATTGCCTCCAATTCATCACTTGAGTGACCTGCCCGCCCGTCTCGACGTCGATCTGCTGATCATTGGTGGCGGTATCAACGGCGCAGGCATCGCCCGGGATGCCGCGGGACGCGGGTTGCGAGTCGCACTGGTCGAACAGGCCGACCTCGCCTCGGCCACTTCGTCCGCGGCAACCAAGCTCATTCACGGTGGATTGCGCTATCTGGAATTCTTCGAGTTTCGCCTGGTGCGAGAAGCATTGATCGAGCGCGAGCGACTGCTGGCAATCGCGCCGCACATCGTCCGTCCACTGCAATTCGTGTGGCCGCATGTCGAGGCGTTGCGACCCCGCTGGCAGTTACGTATCGGACTGTTCTTGTACGATCATCTGGGCGGTCGCGAGCGACTGCCCGGTTCGCGCGGCATTCGCCTCGCAGGGTCTTCCTACGGCGCGCCATTGCAGGACACGCTGCGGCACGGCTTCGTCTATTCCGATTGCTGGGCAGACGACAGCCGCCTCGTGGTACTCAATGCCATGGATGCCGCGGAACGCGGCGCGAAAATCCATACGCGGACGCGCTTCGTCACCGCCACGAGCTCAGGCAACCTCTGGCAAGCACAGTGTGAACACCTGACATCGGGACAGCGCATCGATATCGCGGCACGAGCGATCGTCAATGCGGCCGGTCCGTGGGTGGAACGCGTCCTGCAACGCGTCGGTCCTCAGGATGACGCATCCAAAGTCCGCCTGGTCAAAGGCAGCCATATCGTCGTGCCGCGCGTGTATGCAGGCGAGCACGCCTTTACGCTGCAAAACATCGATGGACGCGTAATTTTTGCGATTCCCTACGAGGCGCATTACACCGTCATCGGCACGACCGACGTTCCTTTCGACGGCGATCCCTCGCAGGTTCATATCAGCGATGAAGAAATCCGGTATCTGTGCGATGCGGTCAATCGCTATTTTCGCGCGCCAGTGACACCGCAAGACGTCAAATGGGCCTATTCCGGCGTGCGCCCGCTCGCCGATGACGAATCGGCCAATGTGTCGAAAGTCACGCGCGACTATCGACTCGAGCTGAGTACGCCGACCGGTGGCCCGCCCTTGCTATCCGTCTTCGGCGGCAAGATCACCACGTATCGCAAACTCGCCGAAGCAGCGCTCGACAAATTGCGCCCGCATATCGGCGGCTCCGCGACGGAATGGACGGACGGCACGTCGCTGCCGGGCGGTGACCTGCCAGGTGCGGATTTCAATGCCTTCCTGGCGAAGGTCCGCCTGCACTGGAGCTTCCTGTCCGATGAACTTACGCTGCGACTGGCGCGCGCCTACGGTACTCGCCTGTCCCACATCATCGGC
>JAIBJL010000404.1 GCA_020029545.1 Gammaproteobacteria bacterium | reverse complement strand
GCCATCAATGCTTACGGGCCGCGCTCAGGTAATTATCTCGGCACTCTGCGCGGCGCCGACAAGCGGCGCCTGCACATCGACGGCTTGTGGGGTATGACCTTCGGTAACGGCATCCAAGCGCAGAAAACCAATGCGCTCTTCTATGCCGCGGGACCGAATGACGAAAGCGGCGGCGCTTACGGAGTCATCACGGCAGTGAAATAGCCGGATCCGGGCAAACGCATCGCTGCGGGCCAGCATGGAGCTGGCCCGCGCGCATGAATACGTTTCAAGCTCGCTTGACCACTCCGGTTTCATTCCCAATGAACCGATTCATGCACACATCGCCAAAGGATGCGGCGCATCCGGCCAACTTATTGCGGCTCACGTGCTCAGGCGTGGCGTAATGGAGCCGTCGGCGGACACCGTCAACGCAACCCTCTTATTCATCGGACATACGAATGAATACGACTCGTCGAGGGAAAGCGCAACCACTCCCGCAGGCCCTTTACATTCTCAAGCAGCGCGCGAGCCTGACTTGAGATGAATGTGTCTCCACCGAAAGGGGAATCCGGATGTCAGAATCGGAAGGGCCTGTATCTCAGCATAAGCAGATCCAGTTGTTAAGCAGCGGCGCGCCTTGAGTCGAGTCAGAAACGGCTGATTGCAGGCTCGCGACTTCCGACAGGCTGCTGGGGCCGATAGCCATCCGTCAGCGTGCCGAGAAACGCCACCACATCGGCGATCTCCTGCTCGGACAGCGATGCCTTGCCGTCTGGATGCCCGCGGAAGGGAGCGTCTACATTCACGTTCCGCCAGTGCTGCCGCGGCAGGTCATCGAATTTTCGTGCCTTGCGATCGCTGCCCTTCGAATAGAACTTTTCAGGATGCGTGTCGCGCTGTGCATAGAACTCGACTACGCGTTCGAGACTATCGAACACGCCGTTGTGAAAGAAGGTGTGACGCAAGGCGACGTTGCGAAGTGACGGCGTACGAAATAGGCCGCAGTACTCGGGATGCTCGGTGAGGTCGGTCCGCAACGGCCCGCACAATCCCAGGTCGAAATAGTCGGCCTTGGCATTTGCTGGAATCGCCGAATTGCGGGGCACACCCACGGCGATGAAGCCGTAGTCGGTGAACTGCGGGAAGCTGCCGTTCTGGATGGCGCTGGGATGACAGGCCGCGCAATTGCCTTTTTCCGGATCGTTGAAGGCTGCCAAGCCCCTCGCTTCAGCCTCTGTCAGCTGTGCCTGTCCGCGCAGCCACGCGTCGTACTTGCTGGTGTAGGGATAGAAATCCTGAGGGCTCTGCTGAAACACTTCGAGCACCATGAGCACGGCTCTGAATGCACGTTGCTCGTCGTTGAAAACGTCGTCGCCGAACGTGTCGCGAAAGCGATCGGCGTAACTGGCGCGTTGCACCTTGGTAACGATATCGGAGGGACTGGAGTTCGCCATCTCGAGCGGCGATAGCAACGGCAAGCGCGCCTGATCGTGGATGGTGTCGGCACGTCCATCCCAGGTGTGTCCGCCAGCCGGCCCCTGGTCGACACTCTCGTCCACGGCCTCATCGAAATGATGCTCCGTAAATGGCGCAACATTCTGAACGTAGCGCAGCGACGGTACCGCACGAGTGCCGGCAGTTCGACCGTCGATTCCACCTAGCTGCACTGCCGATGCATTCGACGGTCCGAAGGCAGCTTGCGGATCGTGACAACTGGCACAGCTCATCGAGCCCGAGCCGGACAGTGCTGGATCTGAAAACAACATCCTTCCCAACTCCGTCATCGCCGGCACAGCCGGCATCTTGCTGAAATCGCTCGCGTAGAACGACTGACTCTGCGCTGATGGTTCGGTTTTGGCGGCGGTGGTGGGCGGAGTCGCCGCGGGTTTGCAAGCAACCAGCAACATGGCGCCGGTCACCGTTGCCGCCAGAGATATCGAGGTGGCAATGACACGCGGGAGATGAGTCTTTAAAAGTGTTCGTCCGAGCGACACGTGAGCGCGATGAAAGTGCATGGCAGATGCAAACTATCGCATTTCTCCACGCGAGCGTGGCGCGTTCGGATTAAACAAATTAAATCCCGGAAAAAATCTAACTGTCACATTTGCTCCTGATCATGGTCGTGCCTGCCAATCTGGAGCACTCCTCTTGAAGATCTCATTCGCGTCGCTGCCATGCGTTTCGCTGCGGAGTATCTCTTTGGGCCTGATCGCGACCATCGGTGTCGGCGCTTGCAGCAACAATGACGACAAACAACCGGATCAGTTCTCCTTCGAGCCGGTCACCGGCGCTCGCTTGAGTTCCACGCAGACCAGCAACGCCGTCACGATCAGCGGTATCGATAAAGCCACGCCTATCTCGGTCAGCGGCGGTACTTACAGCGTCAACGGTGGATCGTTCACTGCCGACGCAAGCACGGTGCGCAACGGGGACAACGTAATGGTGCGCGAAGTCGCGGCCAGTGCTCCAGCCACAGCAACGACTGCGACCGTGACGATCGGCGGCGTGAGCGGCATGTATTCCGTGACCACCGAAGACCCGGTAGCAGCTACCGATCATGGACTGCAGAACAAGGTCAAGAACATCGTGGTGATCTACGCGGAGAACCGCAGTTTCGACAACCTGTTCGGTACGTTTCCCGGAGCGAACGGCATTCCGGCGGCGGACAAGATCGTTGCTCAGACCGATCGCGATGACGCCAACACGGTGTTGATGAAGTTGCCGCAGACCTGGGGCGGTGTCACCGCCGCCGGCCAGGCAGCCACCGTGACGCAAGCGCAGAGCGACAACCTTCCTAATGCACCGTTCGCCATCGAGACTGCGTTCACGAGCGCGAGCGGTGCCACGCTGTCCGCGTCCATCGTCACCCGCGACCTGTATCATCGGTTCTATGAGAATCAGATGCAGATCAACGATGGCAAGATCGACAAGTATGTTGCCTGGGCCGACGCCGGCGGACTGGTGATGGGCTACTACGACGGCTCCAAAACCGCATTGTACGGATTGGCGCAGCAATACGTGCTCGCTGACAACTTTTTCCAGGCAGCCTTCGGCGGCTCGTTCCTGAATCACCAGTACCTGATCTGTGCCTGCGCCCCGCAGTATCCGAATGCGGATACGGCAGCCGCTGCGCCTACGATCGCGGTGTTGAACACGAACCTCGATGGTTCGTACACGCACAACCTGAAGCAGGCGGCAAACTCCCCCGCCTCGGCACTAAGCGGTCCGCCAACCTTCGTGTTGAGCGGCAACATCGCTCCCAAGGATTATTTCGGCGTCGACGACGGCTTCCGTGCCGTGAACACCATGCAGCCTCCCTATCAACCGAGCGCCAATGCACCGGCTGTTACCGACACGACGCATCTCTATGCGAACCCCGGAAGCGCAACGACGCTGCCGCCGCAGACCCAGATCAACATCGGCGACTTGCTGGACGCCAAGAACGTGACCTGGGCCTGGTACTCAGGCGCATGGAAACAGGCGCTCGCCGCTGGAACGGGCACTCCTTATTCCCAGCCGCCCGCGACTGGCGCCACACCGCCGCCGGTCGCACCTACGTTCCAGTATCACCATCAGCCGTTCAACTACTATGCCGAGTTCGATCCGGTGGCTCATGCAGACGCACGCGCCGCGCATCTCAAGGACTATGCCGATCTCGTCAGCCAGGCGATTGATGGCTCGCTGCCGCAGGTCGTGTTCTACAAGCCGCAGGGCAATCTGAACCAACATCCCGGCTACGCAAATGTCTCGGATGGCGATGCGCACATCGTCGATCTGATCAACAAGTTGCAGCAGAGTCCGCAATGGCCCAGCATGGTCGTGCTCATCACCTGGGACGAATTCGGTGGCCAGTGGGATCACGTCTCCCCACCGAAGGGGGACCTGATCGGACCGGGAACGCGCATTCCCGCGATCATCGTCTCATCGTTCGCCAACAAGGGCACAGTCGATCATACTCAGTACGACACTGCCTCGGCCTTGCGCCTCATCACTCGACGCTTCGCACTCGACAAGCTGCCGGGCCTCACGCAGCGCGATCAGGCATTGCAGAAGAACGGCGCCCAGCCGATGGGCGATCTGACTAATGCGCTGAAGCTGTATTGAGGAAGTGCCATGGCATACCGATGCGGTGGGATCGCCGTGACAGTTTGCCGGAGTTTGCAGATCGCGTAGCGCCGCGTCGTAGAGAACGTCGTCCTTCATCACATCCCCGCGAGCTTGAATGCGCCGAATCTTGGCGATAGCGTCAAGCACATCGGGGGACTGAGAGTGCCGGACCGCAGCTTCGCGGGTTTGCAATCAAGGATAGTTGAAATGCAGCTTGACACTCTAGCGCAGCGAGGACTCCGACCGCTGAAAGCCCCGCGCGACTTCCGACTGTGAATCGACTCACAGAAGCAGCGCCTGATGCGCAATCCACGCACGCACTCTGGTGAGACACTGAGAAACCGGCGATTCAGCGAGAAACCCACGAAGCCGCGGCTCGGCACCGCAGTGCGCGCGATTCAGAAATCACGAAATTAATGGTGCCGGCTGAGGGATTCGAACCCCCGACCCCCTGATT
>JAIBJL010000103.1 GCA_020029545.1 Gammaproteobacteria bacterium | reverse complement strand
AGCCGGCTGGTATCACGTGAAGTCCGGGGAAACCGCGTCGACCAATCTCTTTCCAGATCCGGGTGACAACCGGCAGCTGGACCTCAGCTACGGATGGACCGAGGCCGTCGAAAACATGTATTGGCAAGGTCCGGCAATCCCCGCGGGTCAGGGATACCGGATTCACGTCACTATTGATGCTCGTGTCAACCAGGTTACGGAGCGTCATTGCTTTCTGCCATGCAGCTTGGATTGACGGGTGTGCGATAACTTCATTGGACACCCAGCAGGCTGCTAGCAAAGTGAAAAGGGCACTGGTTCTTGACGATCATCGCATCGAGCACGGCCTTCACCTGCTTCTTCGGGCGAGAGGGTCGGAAGGATCTCAGGTGCTGTTTGGATGTTCTCTTTGCGCTGACGGAAGATCTGACGATGGCGCACTGCTGTTGTTTCCACTGGCTCGCCATTGACGAATTTCGGGCGATAGCGTGCCGCATGGATGGCAGTGATCGTTTCGGCGGCCTGTCGCGAACCGGCGTCCTGGTCGACGACATGTTCGTCTTTGACCGAGCCATCGCTGGTGACGGTAAATTCCACCTGCACGAAGCGCTCCACGACGTCGCTGTCCGGTCGGAAGCGATTGCGAGTCGCCAGTGGCGGCATGGGTATGTAGACCTGAACTGGAAATCCGAATGGCCCGACGGCAGTTGCAGCGCTGCCTGTGACTGCCGGTGGCACCAGCGCCGCCGCGCGCCGGTAGAACTCGAAAGCTTTCTGCGGTTGGTTGCGTGTCTGATACCAGTCGCCCGCATCCACCAGCGTAGCGATCGTCAATTGCGCGACATCCGAGGATTTCTCCTCTGCGTTCGCTTCGACGACCTTCACGGCGCGCAACAGGGCGCGTTCGCCCTCGGTATTGAGGTACTGCGCTGTAATCGGGCGATTCTCGCGCGCGAAGTTTTCGTTGGTTGCCGTATCGGTTTCGGGCTGGCGCAGCAGGCCAGCGCCGGAGAGGAACAGCTCGCGTCGATAGCTGGTCGCGAGCGAGCGCAGCGGCTCGACGACCGCAAGGTGGTTCTTGCCGCCGTTCTGTTCAGCGATCGACAGTGCCACGCGATAGTGATCGCGGGCTTGCGGCATGACACCGATCTGTGTGTACCAGTCACCCAGCAGGCAATGCAGTGGCACCATACGCAGATCACGCGCGCCGTAGGCACGCTCGCCAATTTGCAGCATGTACTGCATGTGCTTCTGAGCTTCGGCGGGATCGTTCACCGAGGTGAGGCTGGCTGCGAGCTGTCGCAGCAGCCCTTGCTGGCCCAGATCGAACAGGCCCAAATTGCGGCGTGCCACGACCAACGCCCTCTGCAATGGCGGAATTGCCTCGGCATGCTTGCCGCCGGCTGCCAGCGTGTAACCCAGTCCGCGCAAGGGATCGAGGAGCCTTGCATCGCCCGCGCTAACGCGAGGTTCGACGGTTTTCAACGCTTCGCGATAGGCCGCTTCGGCAGCAGGCAGGTTCTTTGCCCCCAGCTGCGCATTGCCCAGCAGGGTCAGTGCATTCGCAAGCTGCAACGGATTCGCCCCATTGGCCCGCCCGGCGTTGACAAGTTCCTCGGCCGAGGCAATCGCAGCGGTCCAGTCACGTTGTTCGAAGCGCGCCCAATATTCGCGCTGCTCGGCCGGGTGGACGGGGTCGGCACCGAGGCACAGACCCGCGAGGGCAAGCGCCGCGATGCCGGACAGAAGCCTGATCGATAGGAGGCGGCGTGAAGCAATCATGGAAGACATGAGCGGCAAAGATCGTTCACAAAGATCGTTCCCAAAAATCATTCAGAGGCTAGGACGTTCGTTATGCCTGCACAAGTCAGGCGGCAAAAATATCGCTGCAATGGTAACGTCCCGACGATGCGGCATCGAATGCTCCGCGCGTTGGCGAAAGGTGTCGTATAGGACAGATACGCATGTCATATGCGGATACGAGCCGACATGCTTGCGGGATCTTTTCGTATATCTTAAGCGTTATGCCCGCCTTTCCTGGTACCCGATGCCGTGGCCCGAGCACCGTGTCCCAGGTGCATGACATCGAGGTTAGCTGTGCCAGATCCGATCGCCGAGAAGAATTCGAATGTGGACCCTCTCTGGTACAAGGACGCCGTCATCTATCAGATGCATGTCAAGGCATTCCATGATGCGAACGGCGATGGCATCGGCGACTTTGCGGGTCTGGCGCAACGACTCGACTACATTCAGGAACTGGGCGTCAACACCATCTGGCTGCTGCCATTTTATCCCTCGCCCCTGCGCGACGACGGCTATGACATCGCCGAGTATACCGGCGTGCACCCCGATTACGGCACGATCGACGATTGCCGTGCCTTCATCGAGGAAGCGCATCGCCGTGGACTGAAGGTGATCACCGAGCTGGTTATCAACCACACATCGGACCAGCACCCCTGGTTCCAGGCGGCGCGGCGTGCACCGCGAGGATCACCGGAACGCGACTTCTATGTCTGGAGCGATACCGACAAGAAATTCGCCGGCACACGCATCATCTTCACCGATACCGAGAGTTCGAACTGGGCGTGGGACCCGCTTGCCGGCCAGTACTACTGGCATCGCTTCTTTTCGCATCAGCCCGATCTGAACCACAACAATCCCGCCGTCGTCGAAGCGGTGATCAAGGTCATGCGCTTCTGGCTGGACATGGGCGTGGACGGCATGCGGCTCGACGCGATTCCCTATCTGTGCGTACGGGAAGGCACGAACAACGAGAATCTTCCCGAAACGCACGATGTGCTCAAGCGCATGCGCGCGGTTGTCGATGCGAACTACCAGGGACGCATGTTCCTGGCTGAAGCCAATCAGTGGCCTGAAGACGTGCGCGAATACTTCGGCGATGGCGATGAATGCCACGTGGCTTATCACTTTCCGCTCATGCCGCGCATTTTCATGGCGGTTGCGCTGGAGGATCGCTATCCGATCGCCGAAATCATGCGCCAGACGCCCGATATTCCGGACAACTGTCAGTGGGCGATCTTCCTGCGCAACCACGACGAATTGACGCTGGAGATGGTCACCGACAAGGAGCGCGACTACATGTATCGCATGTACGCGCAGGAACCGCGCATGCGCGTCAACGTCGGTATCCGCCGACGACTGGCGCCGCTGCTGAATAACGACGTCGATCGGATCAAGCTCATGAACAGCCTGCTGCTCTCCATGCCCGGCTCGCCGATCATCTACTACGGCGACGAGATTGGCATGGGCGACAACATCTATATCGGCGATCGCAATGGCGTGCGTACGCCGATGCAATGGAGCGTGGATCGCAACGCCGGGTTTTCGCGTGCCGATCCGCAACGGCTGTATCTGCCGCTGATCATGGACCCGATCTACGGGTATCAGGCCGTGAATGTGGAGGCACAGGGGCGCGATCCCTCATCGCTGCTCAACTGGACGCGTCGCATTCTGGCGGTGCGCCGCCAGCATCATGCATTCGGTCGCGGCACGCTGGACTTCGTCCGACCGCAAAACCGCAAGATCATTGCTTACGTGCGCGCGTTCGAGCAGGAAATCATTCTATGTGTCGCCAACCTGTCGCAGACTGCCCAGGCGGTGGAGCTCGATCTGTCGAGATTCAAGGGGCGCGTCCCGGTCGAGATGATGGGCCGGAATGCGTTCCCGCCGATCGGCGACCTGCCGTATTTTCTGACGTTGCCGGCGCACGGATTCTTCTGGTTGCTGCTGAGCGATACGGAGCGACCGCCGGCCTGGCATGTCGAGGTGCTGCCGGCGACCGAGCTGCCGGTTCTGGTTCTGCCGGAAGGATTGTCCACGCTGCTGCCTGTCCATGCACAAGGGCCGGATCGCAGCATCGGCCGCCGTACGCTGCAGCAGCTGGAACGCGAAGTGCTGCCCGAATATCTACGCCCACGTAGTTGGTTCGATGGCTCAAAACCGCACCTGGCGTCGACCCGCCTGGGTGCCCGATTGTTGTGGACGACGGCACAAGGCAGTTTTCTGCTGAGCCTGATCGACGTGAATACCGGCGACCAGACCGACCAATACATTCTCCCGCTGGCACTGGCATTCGAAGACGAGCCCGTGAGCGGCGCATTGCGCACGGCCGAATGGACGCTCGCGAAAATACGAGCGCACGCGCGCGTCGGTGTGTTGATCGATGCCTTTGCCGATCCGACGTTCTGTATCGCCATTGCCCGAGGCGTCGATGCCAATGCACGGTTGGCCTTCGAAGGCGGCGAATTGCGGTTTCATTCGACTGAGGCACTCACCGTACCCATTGCACCGCGCCTCGAACACGTGCAACAGCTCTCGCCCGATACCCACAACACCATGGTGCTGCTCGGCGAGAGCATTGCGCTGCGCGTATATCGGCGAGTCGAGCCGGGTATCAATCCCGATGAGGAAATGGCTCAATTTCTGACCCATCATGGATTCACGAATGTCGCCAGCCTGCTGGGACATGTCGAACTGGTGCGTGCCAACAGCGAGCCCGCCACGCTGGTAGCTCTGTACACGTACATTGGGAATCAAGGCAGCGTTGCCGACTATGCCGTCAATCACCTGGAGCGATTCGCCACATCGCTCTCGGCCGAGACGCCAGTCAACCAGCTCGACGCACATTCGCTGTTCAATGCTCAGATGCGCACGTTGGGTCGCCGCGTGGGGGAAATGCACGTCACGCTCAGCTCAAGCGAGGACGATCCGGTATTCGCACCGGAGAAAGTGACGGCGGCTGACTTGTCGCAGTGGTATCAGCAGATCAGCGATCACGCCCGCCAGGCGATGCAGTCATTGCAACAGTACGTGGCATCGCTTGCGGACCAGTCGTCGGGCATCCGTGCGCGCCATCTGCTGAATGAGTCGCCGCATATTGCTTCGCGCATTCAGCAACTGTGCGCCCGGCCGGTCAGTTCGTTGCGCATTCGTTGCCACGGCAATCTGAATCTGCAGAAGGTACTGATCGTCGCCAACGATTTTGTCGTCACGGATTTCGAGGGCGATCTGTCGCTGCCGATAGGTGCCCGCCGGCAGAAACAATCACCGCTGCGCGATGTCGCGGATGTGATCGCGTCGTTTGATCAGGTACGTAGCGCGGCACTCGAACGCGCCAGCGCAGGGCGCCCGGAACTGCGGGATCGATTGGAACTCGCGTTTCAGCAATGGCACACGGACGCGACGGAGGCTTTTCTGGGCGGCTACCGAGCTGCCGTGCATGCATTGGCTACCCTGTCGATCGACGATCAGGATGCGGAACGAGTTCTGACGCTCCACAAGCTCGACCGCTTGCTGCGCAATCTGGTCGGGGAGACGGCGACCCGCAGTGCTGCCTCGATTCACATGACCATCGACGCACTGCTGCAGCTGGTTGCCAAGACTTGATGGGATGACTTAATCGGATAGGATCGGGGCGTAAAAAAGCAGGGCTCGTCAGTAGACGAGCCCTGTACAGGGGAATGAGCAGAAGACTTCGTTCAGAAGCGCCATGCACCCGATAGCCAGATGGCGTCAGCATCGTCCAATACATCGGAATCGATCCTTTCATACTCAAGGCGAGCATGCAGATGATCGAAGAGGGTAATGCCTGCACCGAAGCCGTAGAGCAGATCCTCATCGCTGCTGCTTGAGCGGAAATCAGGCGACGTCGGATTGTCTATATCGGCGGTCAGATCAACGTCGTAGAAGTAGTAACCAATCTTGCCGAACAGCTCGACGGGACCGAGTGGGATCGTGCCGATCACGTACGGTGCGAAGCCGCTCAGTTTGACTTGATAGTCACCGCTCGATCCTGAAGCCGTAGCGCGACCGTTCGGATTGCCGAAGTCGATATAAGCGAGTTCCAGCGACAGATAAGGATTGACGCGATAGCCGGCGAAGGCTTTCCATGCGGTGTCGTCGTCCTTGAGCCGCTCGATCGCATTATCGGTGTCATCGATATCGTCGATCTTTACATTGAATTGACCCACGCCGCCGCCCAAGTAGAAGCCCGAGTCGTTGTCGGCGCTGTATGCCGCGCCAGTGACGCCGCTCAGTGCCAGAACGGTTGCTGCAAGAAATCCACGCTTCATAAGATCCACCTCGCATGACATCTGAAATCCGACATCTGAAATCCTCTGGGGTCACTCGTGTTGTTTGATTGACCCACTCGCTTCGCATACCGAAACGCTTGAGGGTGACGCAGGTTCCGAAAATACCTGCTTATCCATGCGAGTCGTAATTCTTGCAGAGTCACAGCGGCGATATGTCGTTTCGCCGCTACGCTGGTTGCGGTGAGTGATAAGGGTGACCTACGAGGTGCGAGGGTCGTTTACGTGCAGGGGAACTTTGATCCCACAGCGTCTGACATTATTGGCCGAACACCCAGCGAATCAATTCAGCCTGGATGTTTTCGCCCAGGCCGCTCTGGGCGCCGGGGTGATTGATCATGATGACGACGACGTAGGTCTTGCCGGATGCTGCGTTGATGAATCCGGCGAGCGAGTTTACGTCATCGAGGTGACCGGTCTTCATGCGTAGTCGCCCTTGCATCCCCGCCGCGCGGAAACGATTGCGCAGGGTGCCGTCGGTTGCGGACAACGGCAACGATGCCGCGAACTCCGGCATGAATGGACTGTGCCATGCGGCATCGAGCACGTCGGCCAAACCGCGCGCGGTGACTCGTTCGCTACGCGACAAGCCGGAACCGTTTTCCAGCACAAAGCCGGGGATGCGGATGTTGCGACTTTCGAGCCAGCTGCGCACCGCATCGCTGCCGCTTCGAGCCGTGGTCGGCACGCCAAGTTTTTCCGCACCTAATGTCAGCAACAGGGTACGCGCCATCACATTGTTGGAGTACTTGTTGACCAGTCGGATGATCTCGGCGAGCGAGATCGAATCATGGGAGTAGAACCGCGTAGCATTCGCGGGCAGCGGCGCCATTCGCAGCGCGCCATCGATCGCGCCACCGGACTGCGTCCATAGCGTTCGAAACGTTCCATACGCATAGTCGGGCGCGCTCATGATGGCGCGGTTGACGGAGTAGGAACCGCATGCGGCAGGGAGCACACCGCTGACGATCACGGTATTCGGATCGTTGACGGGCGTGTTGAAGCTGACGCCGCGATTATAGCCCTGACACCTGCCGGCGCCGGTCTGCAGCTGGTTGTCGATCGTGAGATTCGCCGGCAGCGGGTTGACCGTGATCAACGGGCGCGCGCGCTGCGGCGACGCTGTGATGGTGAAGCGGGAAGTCTGAAAGTTCACCATGAGCGCGTCAGGCAGTACGTTGTAGCTGCGATAGGGCTGCGCATCGAAACCGCCGCGCGTCTCGTCGATCGGTGCGAAATGCGTGTTGTCGATCACGATGTCGCCGGTAATCTTCGCCAGCCCCAGTTCGCGCAGGTTCTGCACGAAGCTCCACCAGCGATCGCTGGTCATGAATGGATCGCCGCCACCTACCAATACCAGGTCGCCATTGAGCACGCCGTTGGCGAGGTCGCCGTTCAGATAGGCTTGCGTCTTCCAGGTGTATGCCGGACCGAGCATGTCCAACGCGGCGAACGTGGTCAGGACCTTGATGGTCGATGCCGGACTGCGCGGGATCTGTTCATTCAGTTCGGCAATGCTCGCACCGCTGTTGGCATCGCGGACATGAATGCTGACGTGATTTGCCGGTACTCCGGCGCGCGACATGGCGCGAACCACTGCAGGCGGCAGCTGGGCATCGGCCCTTACCGTCCCGGCAAGCACATAGAGCGCGATGGCGGCTGCGAACAGCGCAGCGGAACGATTCGGCATCGTGAGAACTGGTATGAAACGACCCATCGGACTCCCTGTCACGAGGGTCGTGGAGCCGAGCAAAAAGCGTGGCCATTTTCTATGGCCATGAGCTCGGCTCTCGCCGCGGTACATCTGCTGCACATGGATGTGTAAATGCTGTGGGCGCGGGAAGCGCTGGAACGACCATGTACCCTGGTGGCACTCGACAAGAATCGTTTCATGCCTCGGGGGGCGTGCGCAGCGCGATGAAAAACCAATATAGGGCCGACGAGTGCGGCGCATGGTAGCAGCGGCGCTTGCGTTGCGCATTAGCAGCCAGGTGTTAGTGACCGGCCTGCATTCTCTTCTGTACGCGCAAGCTCCATACTTTCGCTCGGCAACCGCGAACGGCGGTGACAACCAAAGGGGAGCTCTCATGCGGCGTCTGTGGAACACTTTTCTGAAGGGACTGGCGGCGGTCCTGCCGCTGGCGCTGACACTGTATCTGGTGATCTGGCTGGGAACGACTGCCGAATCCATTCTGGGCGGCGGTCTGCGCGTGATCCTGCCCGACGGTGCTTACTGGCCCGGGCTCGGCATCGTCGTCGGCTTCATTGTCGTGCTGCTCGTCGGGGTGATTTTCGACGCCTATGTGGTGCAGCGACTGTTTCGTTCCGGTGAGTCGCTGCTGGCTCGCATCCCGATCGTCAAGACGATTTTCGGCGCGCTCAAGGATTTCACGCGCTTCCTGCCTGCCGGTGGCAAGGCGCGCGATCTGCGGCGAGTGGTCGTGTGGCGTTTTAACGGCGCTCGCCTGGTAGGCTTCGTTACCGAAGAGCACATCAACCCTCGGTTGCTCGGCCCGCAGCACAGCGACGATATCTTTGCGGTGTATTTTCCGATGAGTTATCAGATCGGCGGTTACACACTGTACTTGCCACGTAGCGAACTGGAAGAAACACCGCTGTCGGTCGAAGAGGCCATGCGTATGGTTCTGATCGGCGGCGTGACGACGCAGCGCGCCGATACGGCAGGCAATGCCAGAGTGTAAACGCGATGCGCTTGGGCCAACCGCCGCAGACTGGGTCGCGATCTGTCGCTGCGACCGGGGTACGCGGTGTGAACTGCGTGCCGTTCTGCCAAATCCTGTCACCCGAAAACTGTGGCGGAATTAACAGTTCCCGGTGGCAAGTCCGGCATAGGGAATAGTCGGACTGTTAGCATTACTCGCAGGTTATGTCCCGGCAGCGAATCGTCAGCGAGAACATCGTGTCAGAAGGAACACTCAGGCCACTTCGCGTGCTGCATATCGTCAGCAGCGGCGGGGTGACTGCCACTACTCAGCAATCGCTGTTCATGCCGCTGTTGACGCGCATGCCGAAAGCGCGTGTCAAAACGCAGGTTGTCACGTTAGCCGCGGATGCTGTGCCTGCGGCGGTGCTGCGTCAGGGCGGGGTGCCGGTTCACGATGTCGCGTTGTCGCGCAAACGCTTTTCCGCCGTGGCTCTCAAGGACCTGCTGAATGCGGCGAACCTGTTCCGTCCCGATGTACTGCAAGCGTGGGGCCATACTGCGCAGATCGCTGCCACCGTCTTGCGGTCGCGTTGCGACTGGAATCCGCAGCTGATCTGGAGCGTGAGCGAGACGGCGCCGCTGCCGACGCAGGCGGGTCTGATCGACCGTCAAAAGCTCAAGCTGGCGGCACGACTGTCAACGAAAGCGCAGGGGATCGTGTATGCCTCGGAAGCTGCGGCATCCGCGCATCGGCGTATCGGCTTCCCGGATGGCGGGCATCACGTCATCACCCCAGGTGTCGATCCGATGCGCTTCAAGCCCGACTTCGCCGCGCGTCGTAAAGTGCGCGAGCAACTGGGCTTGTCGCACGATACCTTTGTGTTGGGCATGATCGCGCCGTTCCAGCCGGAGTTCGATCACGTCACACTGTTACGTGCGATCGGCGAACTCATCAAGGTCACGCCGAATCTCAATATCTTGCTCGCCGGTCACGGTGTGCAGAAAGGCAATGGTCCGCTGATGGCTCTGGTCGGTGGCGGCACGCTGGGCACCCGAACCCATTTACTTGGCGAGTGGTCCGATGTTTCATCGTTCTATAACGCCTGCGATGCTGCCTGTTCGAGCGCGCTCAACGACAGCCTGCGCATGAATCTTGTGGCTGCGATGCTATGCGGCGTACCTTGCGTGGCCACCGGTATGGGAGCCCAAGGCGAACTACTCGGTCAGTTCGGCGTCGCCGTTGAGAAGGGCAGCCCGAATGCCATGGTGCGCGGCATCACGCGCGTCATGCAGCTGACGCCGGATCGACGCGCCTTCATGGCGAAGAATGCACGCAAGTACGCGCTGGAAAATTTCGTCCACGTACGCTCGATGCAAAAGTATCTGCAGCTGTATTTCGACTTGGTCGGGCGCGCGGCGCTGGCGGCGGACGACGTGCCGGCAGAATCGATCGATGAGTCGATTCCCGAGCCGACAGCCGAAGAATTGGCCGCGGCGCGCGCTGTCAGGATCAATCCCAATGCCAAGCTGGTCAGTCTCGCGGACCTGTCCGATCCCGATTCGCTGGAGTCGAAGGCGCAGGCATCCGACGCGCCTTTGCCGACGTTTGCTGCGCCGCCACCGCGTCCCGAAGTGCTGCGGCCGCCGAAGCCCGAGCACGAGGGCGATGTACTGCAAAGTTTCGCATCGAGCTTGGCGAATCAGCAGACGGTCAGCGGCTCGCCGATGGCCGAGCGGGCGCGTGGCATCGCAGACGACCTGGGCGATCTATTGTCACCCGAATCGTTACAGTCCGATGAACCCGCGCCAGGTCCACGCCCGACGCTGGGTCCGGTTCGGAGCATCGCGAAGGACCGGGGCGAAGAGCCATCGCTGGTCACGAAGAATCAAAACTCGCCGGTGAAAGTGCCGCAAAATCCTGACGCGTTCACACCGCTCGAACCGGCACCGGGATCTGCGCCCCCGCTGGCGCGCACCGGCAACGGTTTGTCCTGATTTTCCCTTCGAGCATTGCAGCCCGGGTTTGCGCCCCGGCCGTCGCCGTTTGGTAACAATAATGCAGTCGAGCGCTGCCGCCGATAGTCGCAGCTGATCGGAACATTCCGCTGAATGCCCGTGCCGAAAGTCTTTAGTGCTATTGACAGCACTGCGGCCCGATTTTGTCCATGATAGGACTTGCAGTCCGAACCTGGTTGGAACAACAATCGCAAGCATCTGGTTCGCACTTTTGTGCATCCAGCCAAAATCAAGTCAAAGCATGTCGAGGGAGAAGGGCCGTGGAGAATAAGGTCTCACGGTGGTCGCTGACCACTTTGTTTCGGCCGAGGATAGAAGAGCAGCCGGTGCGAACGCATCGCGCGCCGAATCCGTACCATGCGGTTTCGATTGTGCCGGGCCTGTTCGTGTGTTCCGAGGCGAAGAAGCTGGAAGGTATTCGCTTCCTGTCCAAGGAGGCGCCGACACTGCCCTTCAAGAACTGCGATTCGGAGCAGTGCCGTTGTCGCTATCAGCATCACTCGGATCGTCGTCAGGGCGAACGTCGGCATCGTGATCTGTGGAGTTCGGATCGCCACTGGAGCGGTAAAGAACGGCGGGACGAAGTGCGCGGCCGTCGCGCTACGGATCGGTGATCGCTCATCGTTGATTGCCCAGTGACTACGCACAGTGACTACGCCGAGGGACTACGCATTGGCTCGTCGCGAAGACGAGAGCCGAGCGGACAGATTCACCGCGACCTGCTGAAATACTCAATCAAGGACGAGCGCCATCGAGGCCAGATCACGTCGCGAGACCAGACTACTTTACGATGACCACGCCGACCATGTGTGGATGCACCGAGCAGAAATACTTGTAAGTCCCCGGCTGCTGCATCACCACCGAATAGCGATCGTCGGTGTCCATCGCCGCCGACCTGAGCGGCGAACCGGGGTCGGCGCCGAGCACCGTATGCGGCACGTCATCCTTGTTGACCCACGTCAAGCGACTGCCTGCCTTGACGGTGACATTGGCGGGCGCGAATGTGAAATTACCGATCTCGATCGTCGGGTTTTGCGCCGCATCCTCAGCGAAGCTGTGCAGAGCGAACATTGAGCCGCCGATCGACGCCGCGATCAGGACCATCGATTTGATTCGCATACGACCACCGCGCGACATGACCGGAATCATGCCGACACCGCAGGGGTGGCGAGCGACTGATCGGTGACGACGAGAGGCCCGTGCGTGGAATGCTGTGTGATCGATCGGATACCGAGCACGGAGCGCAATTTCTCGGCCGGCACTTTCATTGGTCCGGGCGCCGGCGCGGTACCCGGTGCCGGCTGAGGGAAGGCTGTGGACATCGCCGTATAAAAACTCACATGCCCTTCCACTTTCTGCAGCACCTGATGGATGTGGCCGTTGAGCACGGTGACCGAGCCGAAGCGCTTCAGATAAGCGAGCGCCTGCGCCGAATCGTCCGTGCCCCAACCCCACTCGGGATACACCGTCCATAGCGGCATGTGGGTGAACACGACAATGGGTGTACTCCCTGATCGTCCCTTGAGATCCTGCTCCAGCCACTCTAGCTGCTGAGCGCCCAGCCTGCCGAAGCCGCCGGCCTGCAGATCGAGCACGTTGACGAGCGCGATGAAATGCACGCCGCCCTGATCGAAGCTGGACCACCGGCGATCCGGCGCCCCATTGAACTTCGTGAAGAACGCGTCACCGTTATCTCCAATCACGTCGTGCTCGCCCGGCACATAGTGCACCGGGAAACCTGCCGTGTTCACTATCTGCTGGGCCGCATCGAATTCCTCGGGTCTCGACAGATGGGTCACATCGCCGGTGTGCAACAAAAAGGCGGGCCGCTGCGGCAGTGCGCGAATGCTTTCGATCGCACTGGTGAGCGTGCCGGCCGGATCGGGATTGGCTTCCTTGTTGAAGCCGATGTGGCTGTCGCTGATCTGCACGAAGCTGAGCCCGCTGCGTTCGGCAGCATTCGCGGTTCTCAGGATGCTCATTGATTGCGGAATGCCGCCGCTGACCGTCCAGATCAATCCTGCGCCCGCCCAG
>JAIBJL010000102.1 GCA_020029545.1 Gammaproteobacteria bacterium | reverse complement strand
ACTATCTTGAAGCGGATTCGGCGGGAAAGATCTACATCACTTCGCTGACCGCAGTTTGTCCCTGGTGTGGATCGAAGATGAACCTGCGGCACATCGGTCCAAAGGATGGTCCAAAAGCTGACACATTCATCTGCAAGCGCAATCCACGGCAGCACAGGATCGAGCTGGATCCGACATGCCTCGAACCCATAGAGGGGTGAACATTGTTTCATCTCGAATACGGACGATCGTATGCTCGTTATTACGCGTCGCCATGGTACACGCGAAGACTTGATTGTTACGTTGCTCGTGTCGTGACTGGCTGAGTCAAGAGGAACAGGTATGGATGCCTACAGGATTGGAAATCTCGTCGGACGACTGGTTTTATCGTATCTGCTCGTATGGCTGCTGATGCTAGTCTTCTCGCGCATCGATCCACGCCGCGCGTTGCAGAAAACGAATCGTTGGTACGGTGTTGGCATGACGCTGGCGCTGTTCACTGCCGGATTGGCAGCGTCCATTTGACAACGGGCCTCGCCATGGCGGTGTTGATCGACTGAGGTCGAGCGAATGGATTCGCTTGCGATAGGGTGTTCTTTTTGACCTGGGAAAAGGAGTGATCATGGTCATATGGAGTGGGTTTGGTTTCGTTGTCGCGACCATTGGTTTTCTCGCACTGGTGCTGACCGAGAAAATCTCCGAGACCCTTTTCTCTGATCCGCAGTTCTATCAGAGTCATCGCTGGATGGTGCTCGTCGCCATGATCCTGGCAGCAGGGTTGACGTACGCATTCCATGCGCTGCTGGAGCGCAAGGCACGCGCAACGGCCCAGCCTGATTCGGCATCGCGACATACGCTGTTCTTCGTAGCGATCAAATGGTGGCCAGCCATCTTCGCAGCGTTTGGCGTGGCCATGCTGTTTGCTCCGGTGCGTTGATCGTCTCACGTCACATTGGCACAGGGGGGAGCGGCCATGAGTTTGTTCATGCTGCGCGCGTTGGGTGCCTTCGTGTTGTGTGTGGTGTGGTCGTTATCGCTTGCTGCGAAGCCGATTCCGGCCAAGCGTCCGATGATCATCCACAAGGTGCAGGCGCTTGGGCTGGAGATCTGGACGGAAGCCGAGCCGGAGTGGGTGGTGAGGACGGCGCGCAAGAATGGCCAGACGACATTCTCCGCTGAGACACCTGCACTGACAGCACCACCGGCCGGGATGAGCTGGACCAGCAACCCGGGCATCCGCTTCACCGCGGTGGAGATTCGCGAGGGCGCGCGAGGTGCGATCCGTCAAGCGGCACTGAACTATCGCGTGCCGGCCAACCAAGCGCTGGATCTGCGCGCTGCTCAATACGGTGACCTCACTGGATACGAAGCGGATTTCCCGGCCAGCGCTTACGGCACGCCAGTGGATGTGCGTGTGTTCTGCGGTCATCAGCCAGGCAAGCCCGCTGTCGTCATGCATGCATTCACGCTGCGCGGCAAGCTGCCACACATTGCGGAGCACATGCGACGCTCCTGGACGCATGTCCGCTACCTGCAGTAACGCTGTCTGCTTCGATATCGCAAAGGAATGCGTATGCTCGAGATTCAATTCAACGTGCCGGGACAACTGTGTCAAACGCGCCGCTTTGTGCTCGGCGAGTACACGATCGGCCGCAGCTTCGGGGCTGATATTCGCTTGAAACATGATTCGGTGGCGCGGCGACATGCCCTGTTAAGCATCGAAGACGGCCAGACATTCATTCGCGATCTGGGTGCTGCCGATTCCATCCGGCGCAATGGCGTCGTGTTGTCTGAGATTGCACCGGTCAGACGGGGTGACAGCTTTGCCATCGGCGAGTGCGAACTCAGGATCATCGACAGCCCGACGGGTGATGACTCGCACGAAGCCGCGCCGCGTGCGACCTCGATAGAAGACGATCGAAACACTGTGCTACTACCGGCAGCGCGCCCCCCAACCCAGGGTAACGAACAGGTAGTCAAACCCGGAACGTCAGAGTTGCAGTCGCTACAGGAGAAAGTGCAGGAGCTGGTGCTACGCGAACTGGACCTGTTCCGCCGCACCGCCCTGAACAACCTTGCCAATGTCGATCTTCGGCAGGAAGCGCGCCAGGCCATCGAATCCATTATCGCCAGCGGCGCGATTCAACTGCCCGACGATATCGATCGCGGCCGGTTCGTGCAGGATATGACGGCCGAGATCATGGGTTACGGCCCGATCGAGCCTTTCCTGCAGGACGATTCGGTGTCGGAAGTGATGGTCAATGGTCCCAACCAGATCTATATCGAGCGCAGCGGTCGCCTGAATGCAGTGCCGGCACGATTCATCAACGACGATTCGTTGCTGCGGGTGATCGAGCGCATTGTGAGTCCGCTGGGACGTCGAATCGATGAAGGTGTCCCGATGGTGGATGCGCGCCTGCCCGACGGCTCGCGCGTCAATGCGATCATTCGTCCGCTTTCGCTGGTCGGTCCGATCCTCACGATTCGCAAGTTCGCGAAGCAGCGCTTCTCCATGGATCGGCTTGTCGAGATCGGCGCGCTCACCTCACGCATGGCAGAGTTCCTGAAGGTCTGCGTCCTGCATCGAAAGAACATCCTGGTCTCAGGCGGCACCGGTTCCGGCAAGACGACTTTTCTGAATGCGTTGTCGGAATCCATTCCGTCCAGCGAACGTATTGTTACGATCGAGGATGCGGCGGAGCTGCGACTGGTGCAACCGCATGTGCTGTCGCTCGAAGCCCGACCGCCGAATGTGGAAGGGCGCGGTGAAGTGACGATTCGGGAGTTGGTGCGTAACTCGCTGCGCATGCGGCCCGATAGAATCATTGTCGGTGAGTGCCGCGGTGGCGAAGCACTCGACATGCTGCAGGCGATGAACACCGGTCACGACGGCTCGCTGACCACCGGCCACGCGAATTCGCCCCGCGATCTGCTGTCGCGTCTTGAAGTCATGGTGCTCATGGCGGGCATGGATTTGCCGGTGCGTGCGATCCGCGAACAGATCGCCTCGGCCGTCGACATCATCGTGCAGCAAACGCGATTCAGCGACGGTCGCCGCCGCGTGACTTCCATCGTCGAGGTCGACGGCATGGAAGGCGATGTCATCCTCACCCAGCCGTTGTTTGCCTTCAAACAGCGCAGCATTACTGCCAATGGCGATGTGCTGGGCGACTTCGTCGGTTTCGGGCAGGCGCCGCGATTCTATGAAGATCTGCGCGATGCAGGCATCAACCTCGACCGATCGCTGTTCGACGGCGCAGGCGGCGGATCGCGCGCACGCGGCGATGCGGTCTAACACGAGTCGCATCGACGGCGGAGTCAGCATGAAGTTTTTAAACGCCTTGCTGGATGATCGTGTACTGGTAGCGGTATGCGTATTCGTTGCGATACTGCTCATGCTATCGGTCGTGCGCTCGGGTGCCACCAAGTATCGGTCGGCATTCGTCGGCACCCTCGCTGCGGGGCTGAGGACGAACTTCATCGTCGCGAATCCGCAGATGCTGTTTGCAATCAGTGTCGTCCTGATCGCCGTCCTGGGCACGATGGGTTACGGACTGATCGGCCCGGTGGGCGCCGTGGCTGCTGTCATTGTGGCGATCGCAGGTCCGAAATTCGCGGTGGCGGTCATCTCGCAGCGTCGGACGAAGAAGTTTCTGTACCAGTTACCCGATGCGTTACTCGCATTGGCGTCCGCGTTGCGAGCCGGATCCAATCTCACGAAAGGTCTGGAGCTGTTGTCGACGCGCCAGCCGCCGCCGCTCAGTCAGGAGTTCACGATCGTGCTCGCGGAGTATCGTGTCGGCCGGCAGTTAGCTGACTCCCTCGCCGACATGCGCAAGCGCATTCAGACGCCCGAGCTCGATTTGATGAACACCGCAATGAATGTGTCGCGCCGGGTCGGAGGCAATCTCGCGGATACTCTCGAATCGCTGGCGAAAACACTCCAGGAGAAAGCGCATATCGAAGGCAAGATCGATGCGCTCACATCCATGGGCCGTGCACAGGGCTGGGTGGTCGGTCTGCTGCCGATCTTTATCGGCTTCATGCTGTATCAGCAGCAACCGGCGAGAATGAATCTTCTCTTTACCGAATGGTACGGATGGGTCGTGCTGGCGGTGGTCGCGATCATGATGGCGATCGCAGCGTGGATGATCCGCAAGATCGTCAATATCGATGTGTGAGTGAGCCGGCGATCAGGACGATCGCCGCAAGGATCGAGGACCGATCATGGATGGATTCTTAGCTTCCGCTCTCGCGGCACTGGCTTGTGCGCTGCTGCTGTTCCTGCCTCTCGCGCTGCGCGGGCGCGCTGTTCAGCCGGCTGCTCGGGATACCGCCTGGCGCGATCGGCTGCCGGCGATGCTGCGACTACTGCGACCGCTGGTGCGTTGGTACGCATCCAGCGTCGACACTTCACTGCCGGGATTCAAACGCGATGTCATTCAGAATCAATTGAACGCAGCTGGTGCGGCCTATCTCATCACACCGGCGGAGTTTGTCGTGATCCGCCGCATGTCCTGCATCGCCGGGCTCAGTATCGCGCTGTATGTGATCTTCGTGCTCGACATGCGCGATCCAATGTATATCGCAGTAACGGCATGTCTCGCACCGTTTGCCTATCTCTATCCCGATCTCTGGTTGCGCGATGCGACGCGCAAGCGACAGCTGCGGTTCGAGAAGGAGTTTCCATTTTTTCTCGACGTACTCGTGCTCGGCATGAAAGCGGGTCTTACGCTGACTGCGGCGATCGAGCAGTCCGTCGAGCAATTGCGCGCAGGCCCCGTGAAGCATGAGTTCGAGCGCTATTTGCGCGAAACTCGCACCGGCGTCGCTCGGCGCGTGGCATTGGATCGCCTGGCCATGCGAGTGGTCATTCCGTCGGTGACGAACTTCACCGCGTCGGTTACCCAAGCGGAAGAAACCGGCGGTTCACTCGGCGAGGTGCTCGCCGATCAGGCGCGCCAGCGCCGGCAGGAGCGTTTTCTGCGTGCGGAGAAGCTCGCGAACCAGGCGCCGGTAAAAATGCTGTTTCCGCTGATTGCGCTGTTGTTTCCCATCACCTTCATCATCATCGGCTTTCCGATCGTGATGCAGCTCATCGACTCAGGTGCGTTCGAAATTTTCTGACCATGACCACGCATACATTTAGAACCCGGACTACGCGCCTGTGGCGACGCTTCTTTCCTTTTGGCCAAGCGCTCGAAGACTCTGCTCGCGAGTCGAATGATGACGAGCAAGCGCCAGGAAACCTCACATTTATAACGTCCCTGGGCAACGTCGTCGCCGCGCGAGTGGTCGTCGCCAATACGTTTGCCGACAGATTCACAGGCCTGTTGAAACGTGACCGGCTTGATAGGGACGAAGGCCTGTTGTTGTCACCCGGTGGCAGCATCCACACGCTCGGCATGCGCTTCGCGATCGACGTGTTGTTTCTCGACCGGTACATGCGCGTACTGAAGGTGGCGTCGGCGATTCCACCCTGGCGCGCCGTGCTCGCACCCGCCGGCACGGAGTTCACGCTGGAACTGGCGAGCGGCCGAAGTGCTGCCGCGGCAATCGGCATCGGGATGCGATTGTTGTGGTCGGAGACCGGCGTGGGCGCCGATCAGTAGCCGCTGGCGATGGAAACCTTGGTCTGGGTGACAGGCCCCACCGCCGGGCTGCCTTCCAGTTTCTTCAGCTTCACGATGAAGCTGCGGGTCGGCTGATGGTCGCCAGGATCGGAAGGCGTCAGCAAGGGAATGTACAGGCTGCGTACCGCCTGCCCGTCGAGAAACTGAATGGTCTGCGAGTCGATCGCCGAATTGTCGATAACGGCCTGAGCGCTCGCGCCCTCGACAGCCCAGCCAACGCGGGCGCGACCCTGAGTCGAATCCAGTCGCTTCACGGTCAGCACCGCCATCGATTGGCCGGAGCCGACATGCACTGTCGCCGTGTCGAAGGAAACGAAACCGGGCGCCGATGGTATTGGCGGCGGTGGCACGACATGCTCGACGATATTCGGTTGCACGAGTGCGTCTTCCGGATGCTCGGTGGTCTCGCGAATCGCAACGGGCGTGACTGCTGCGATAGTCGTGACCGGTGCGGGCAGCGTGGCCTTTACCTGCGTAGCCGTGCTGCTGCCGACATCTGATTCGTGCCCAAGCAGGATAGCGAACACGCCGAGGATGGCCACGGCCGCCAAACCGTGTCGATGCCAGATAGTCGGAGGAGGTTCGACATGCTTGTCCCGCTTCATGATGGATGGTGATCGAGCCAATAGCTCGCCGTCGATCACGGTGGGCACGGGTCGCACTGCCGGGACCAACGGCACGCCCGAGATGGCCAAAGACGCTCCAAGCCAATGCGGTGCTTCGCTGCGGTCCTGGTGGGCTTCAACCGGCACGTGCGCACGCCGAACGTCGTCCGTCCAGGGCTGAAAGGCCAGCCATTGCGCCGGCAGGTAGCGCTGCGAAGGTGGAATGTCGAGCGTGGCCGGCAGACTGTGGATCGCCCCAGGTGACATTGGACCGGGTGACATTGGATACTGGGCTGCGATCGCGCATATCCCGTCACGCGGTGCAGTCGCAGGCGTTGTCGTGATCGGGATGGTCAACACTGGGAACTGCGTTGCCGACTCCCGTGAGCAGTTCCCATTGCTGACGGCGTCGCGGCGCAGATCGCTGCCGATCAGCGCATTCAGAAATTCCGTTGCCGAGGCATGACGATGCGTTCGCTGCCATGAAAGGGCACGGACGATGACGTCGAACACGCGCGGTTGAATTTTCGGTGAATAGGCCGGCCGCATCTGCTCGCGATAGGCGTCCAGCGACGACTTGCGTTCGAAGGGATGCGCACCGCGCGTCAGAACGGCGTAGGCGATGCATGCCAGGCTGAACACGTCATCGCGCGGATCGGCCGGAGTGCCGGTCAGAATTTGAGGGCTGGCGTACGGCGGCGTCGCGGCCAGGCTGCGCGCGGAGAGGGCAACCGCCGCGCCGGTCAATTCGGCCGCCGCCGAGCCGAAGTCCACCAGCTTGATGCCCCGGGTCGGGGTGACCAGCACATTGCTTGGCTTGAGATCGCCGTGCACGATGCCGCGACTGTGCGCATAGGACACAGCCTCGCAACAGCCGGTGATGATCTGCATCGCCTCGGCATCGGGTGCGCTGCCCTTCATCCAATGCGTAATGGTCTGGCCCTGAATGAGTTCGAGGGTCATGAACCAGATGTCGCCGTCGCAATCCAGATCGAACACGCGTGCAATGCCGTTATGCGTCAAACGTTGCATCTGGCGGAATTCGCGTTGCAGCCGCCGAAGCGCATGCGGATTGCTACGGAGCTCAGGACGAAGGACTTTGACTGCGACCCGTTCGCCCTGCTCTTCCACCGAATCGCGATGGCGATCGACGGCTTGAAACACGACGGAGTTCCCGCCGATGCCGACCACATGCTCGATGGCATAGCGCTTGCGCAGCAAACTACCGGTCGTGACATCGGGCTGAATGGCGGGGACGTCGCTCTTGTGGCCAGGACATGACGGGTGTGTGTCATGGTGCGCTGCGGGTTGATCAGCAGCCGGCTCGCCTTGATCAGCAGCCGGCTCGCCGTCTGACTTTGACCCGGGTTGTGGCGATCGAGTTGCCGAACGCGACATGGGTTCCTGCTCGGTAGGTCGCAGCGCACCGGTTGGCACAGGGCGATCCTTCGGGGACGCTGCGTTCGATGAATCCGGGTTTTCCCACGAGTAGGTGAGAGGAACGCTTGCTTCTTGCTCGATGTCGCGATCCGGTGGCGCTGCGCGGCCCGCAGGCAGATCACTCGCTGCCAAGTCGGCGGTCGGCACGTCATCGCCATCAAAGTTTACGGTATCGGCGTCACGCATCAGTTGTTCGGACGCGGCCCGACCGGCCACCGTCGGAGATGCACCGCAGCGGATAATAGACAGGCGATGTGGGCGGCGAGATTGCAGACGCGAACTCCGCTTGAACGTTACAAAAATCGCCATGGTTGGGCGTCTTGTACACCACAAGCGATGGCCGGATACAACTATCGCGGTAAACCGAAACGGCGAGCCCGCTTGCTCAAGCCGTAAGCCGCGCAAGGCAGTAATTGTTCCGGCGATGGCGTTGCGCCGAAGCGAGGCGCTTTTCATGCGACAGTGACGCAGAAATTCTGAATCAATCAGTAGCAATCCTTACTGGTGTCTCGCTACCACGGACGACGCCGCAATCGCCGTTCTTCTTCGATGAGATGCACGCCCCGGTCCCACCGGAACCGACAGCGTGATCGCGCGTTGTTTACCTCATTCCGCCTGCTGGAGCGTGCTCGACGTGAAATTCCTGGTCTGGATCGGCATTGCCATGGTGATCTGTTGGGGCGTGCTGTGGCTCGGCGTCAAGATGGTCATCGGGTCGGTGCATCTGCTGCTGTTACTCGGCGTGGTGCTGATCGGATGGGGCCTGCTGCACAAAGGCGGCTCGGCATCCGGCTGATACGGACGCGAACGCACATTCAATTGCTGTGTCGCCGCGACCGCGAGCGGGCTGTACGTGAGCAGCACACCGGCTGGTTGTGGCAAGTCATATATGAATGGTGCTTACTTAGCAGCGAGCGCCACAATTGCCGTTACCCATAGGGCATGGGGGGGCCTGGGGCGCGGGGCCTGGGCAGGAAACGGACCGGGGTACACGCTGGCACAGTCGAGTCTCCTACCCAGGCCCCACGCCCGAGGCCCTTGCGCCAAGGCCGTCGGTTTAAGTCGAGTCGCGGGCAAACACTTCTACTAAGTCAGCGCCATTGAGTCATATATCAATCCGCTGGTGTTCGCGGCATGGCGTGCCGGCCAAGTCGAGAAACTCATTCCCGCAGGCGCGATCGCGCCGCCAAAACTCGAAAAATTCGCGCTTGAGCTCCTGCGAACGCAAACGCCGCGGACAGCCGGGTACTACTGCCTAAACCCTTCTCTCGCGAACCGTGTCGGTTTGCGTGCCCTGCATCGATCAAGCAAGATGCCGCCGCTGCCAGGCAGGTGCGGCGGCTAGAACGTCACGCGTTCGCTGCTGACGGAACAACAAGAGTGGGAGTACGGCTTCGATGCAGACGCAGGGGACGTCTTCGAAAGGTTCCACCTGGGGCCTGGCGATCCTGTTTGCGGTGCTGGTCGGCGGCATGCGCGAGAGTGTCGAAGGCATGCTCGTGGGTGCGCTGCTCGGCGGGTCGCTTGCGCAGGTCATGCACCTGCGCAACCGGGCGAACAAGCTCGATGAACAGATTCGTAGCCTGCAAACCAGTCTGGTCTCACGCGAGCGAAAGACGCCGCCACCCATCGAACCCACCGAATTGCAGGCTGCGGCGCAGCGGATTCATACGCCAGATCCGCTAGCGCCTGGGCAGGCAGAACAGTTCGCACCGGCTGCCGCCGTGCCCAAGGTGGAACAGATTCCATCATCTCAAGCACTGCCCTTTAAGCCACCTCCGGCACCGAGTCCGCCGCGAGTGCCGCCGCAACCGAGCGCCCTCGACAAGCTGATTGCGGCGCTGACCGCCTGGATCAAAGGCGGCAATCCGCTGGCGCGTATCGGCATCGTAGTGCTGTTTTTCGGCGGCGCATTTCTCGCCAAGTACGCTGCCGAGAACAGCCTGTTTCCGATCGAACTGCGCTTTGTAGCAATCGCTCTGGGCGCACTTGCCTTGCTGGTCATCGGCTGGCGCTTGCGCGAACGACGCGCGGTGTACGCGCAGCTGCTGCAAGGTGGAGGTATTGCCGGGCTGTACCTTACCGTGTTCGCTGCGACCACTTTGTCCCGGCTATTGCCATTTGGGCTCGCGTTAGGGTTGCTGATCGCGATCGCTGTCTGCGCCGCCATTCTCGCGGTCGCTCAGAATGCCGTGTCGCTGGCGGTGATTGCCACGGCTGGCGGTTTTCTTGCGCCTGTCATGCTTGCCAGCGGCAGCAACAATCACGTCGGGTTGTTCACTTACTACGCGGTGCTCAACCTGGGTGTGTTCACCGTGGCTTGGTTTCGCACCTGGCGATCGCTGAATGTGCTGGGCTTCGTGTTCACGTTCACGATCACCGGACTGTGGCGGGCGACCGGTTATGCACCTTCCGATCTGTTCACTGCCGATGCCTTCCTGCTGCTGTTCTTCTTGATGTACGTGGCGGTGTCGATCCTCAACTGCATTCGCCAGCCACCCGACCTCAAGGGATATGTGTCCGGCTCGCTGGTCTTCGGTCTACCCGTCGTTGCATTCACTTTGCACGCGACGCTGGTGTCGACCATCGAATATGGTCTTGCGTGGAGCGCACTGGCTCTGGGGGCGTTCTATCTTGCCCTCGCCTGGGGACTGTTTCTCACGCGTCGCGCCACGTTGCACCTGCTGGTCGAAGCGTTTGCCGCATTGGGTGTCATTTTTGCGAGCCTGGCGATTCCACTGGCGTTCGATACGCGCACGACGGCCGCGATGTGGGCGGTGGAGGGCGCGGGATTGTTGTGGCTGGGCGTGCGGCAGAACCGCCGTCTGGCCCGTGCCTTCGCGACCTTGCTACAGCTGGCCGCCGGCCTGGGCTATCTGAGCGGCGTGGGTCACTTGCACGCGGCACAGGCAATTCTCAACGGCGCGTACCTGGGCACGCTCCTGCTCGCCGTGTCCGGCATCGTCAGCGGTTATTGGTTGTTCGGCAATGCACAGCGCGAAGCGAACTACGAGCGCGGTGCGCACACCGCATTCGCGTTGTGGGGTGTCGCCTGGTTGTTGTTTGGCGGCTTGCAGGAAATCGATCGATTCGCCGATGCAGTGCAACTAGGAGCGGCGTTGGCCTATGTCGCAACCATCGGTGTGGGGTTGCTGCTACTCAGTACCCGGCTGCAATGGCGGTTCCCATCCCAAGTGGCCTTGTACCTGCCCGCATTGAGCATGCTGTCGGCACTGATGTATGCGCTCGACTATGCACATCCCTTTGCGCAAGGGGGCGGCGCCGGCTGGCTGATCTTGATGGCCGGGCATTATTGGATACTGCGGCGTTTCGATGCGATGGATAGCAACGAAGCATCGTGCCGTTGGCTGCACGCGATTGCTTGCTGGGTACTGGCGCTGGTCATGGCTTGGGAAGCAAATTGGCAGATCGAGTTTGTCGCCAGCGGAGTGTGGCCGCAGCTGCCATGGGGACTGATGCCGGCGGTTCTGCTCGCCTGGCTGTCGCGGCAGCGGCTGCTGCCGCCGTGGCCGCTGGCAAAGTTCGCGGACGTCTATCGGATTCGCGGCGGGATACCCTTGGCGATGTCGGTGGTCGCGTGGATCGTATTCATCAACTTGACTAGCGATGGCGACTCGCGTTGGCTGCCCTATTTGCCGCTCATCAATCCGCTGGACGTGAGCGTCGCCTTGTGTGGAACCGCGCTAGCCTTGTGGTGGACATCCCTGACGCAAGAACAGCGCCAGGTCGTGTGGCCGATGGACCTCAAAGGCCTGCTGGCCAGTGCGGCGGCGCTCACGTTTCTATGGCTGAATGCCGCGTTGCTGCGCTCGCTGCATCACAATTGGGGTACGCCGCTGGATATCACGAGCATGGCGCACTGCACGTTGGTGCAGACCTCATTGTCGGTTTTCTGGGGAATGATCGGTTTTGCTGCGATGACGCTCGCTGCCAGGAACCAGTGGCGCCACGTGTGGATCGTCGGTGGTGTGCTCATGGGAATTGTGGTGGCAAAGCTGTTTCTGGTCGACCTGTCGAGCATCGGCACGCTGGCGCGCATTACTTCATTCCTCAGCGTCGGCGTACTGCTGTTGGTGACCGGCTATTTGGCGCCACTGCCGCCGCGTCGCAGTGCGCACATCGAGGGCGGATTGTGAAAGGACGGAACATGAGGGTGTGCACAGCGACTGCCGCTCTGCTGATCTCGATACCGGTAATCGCACAGCCACCGCGAACCGACGACTATGCCAACGGCATGACGATCGATGTCCCCATCGCGCGTCCCGTCGTGGAGATCGTGCTTCCCGATGAGGTCTACCAGGGCATCGCGAGCGCAGAGCTCAGCGACGTGCGCGTCTTCAATCGGGAGGGCGCTGCGGTGCTGCATGCGGTGTGTGCTGCGGACACCGCGCTCGCGCCGCTCATCAGTCGCGAAGTGTTGAGCGTGTTCGAAGTGCAGACGCCACCCGAGAACACAAGTGGAGCGCATGTGGGCGTGGAGACCGCCAGCGGTGCACGCGTGGAAATCAGCGACCCTGCAGGCAGCAGCGAGCGCCGCGCACAGGTTGCGGCGCATGTCATGGATGCGCGGGCCGTCCCCGGCGAGATTCGCGCGATTGCTTTCGATTGGAACAGTCCGGACGGTGCATCAGAAGCGCGTGTGCGAATTCAGGCCAGCGATGACCTCAATGCGTGGCGCACGGTGGTCGCGGGCAGCACGCTGTTGCAAGTGACCGCCGGCACGCAGGAATTGCGGCGGCAGAGCGTGTCCGTGCCCCAGCAGCGCTACGCCTATCTGCGTGTGCAACGGGTCGATTCCGGTCCAACCCTGCGCATCGGGAGCGCGCGAGCCGAAGTGGTTGCACCCGCTGTCGGCGTCGAGCCGGTATGGTTTGCAGCGGAGGTTGTGCCGGGCGCCCCGCCGCGCACGTTGTCGTTCGTTGCTTCGCGTCTGGCGCCGATTAGGTTTGCCAGACTGATCCTGCCGCAGGCGAACAGTTCGGTGCGTGTGGCGATCCGCAGTCGCAACGACG